>JARRRH010000252.1:3051-7486 GCA_037380925.1 Deltaproteobacteria bacterium
CCGTCCTTCTTAAAGGGGTATATCAAGGATATTAGCATGAGCGGCTTGTCCATTGAGGTATTGCCAAAAAATGAGGCTGCTACATCCCATAAGCAAGGGGATTCTTTTCACATAGAGACCACATTGCCGAACGGGCAGGATTTGAATGTGACTGCGGAGATTGTCTCTGTGAAGAAGAAGCGGGGTAAGATTCGTCTAGGAATGAAGTTTCGGGAATTGCCTGAGTACTATGGAACGCGGAGGACGTTGGGATTTTTCCTGATGCCCTGATGTGGAGGAAAGAGATATGAGTGTGAGCGAGGCTTTGCATGCCTACGTGGCTGAAGAAATAGATTACTCTGATGGGGAAGTAATCATCGAGGAAGGGAGCAGAGGCGAATGGGTATATGTAATTCTTGAGGGGTCTGCGAAAGTGAAAAAGAGGACTTCCAAAAGAATGGTTACCGTAGACGTACTTGGAGAGGGAGAAGTAATTGGGGAGGTTGCCTTTCTTGAAGGTGGAAAAGCACCCAGAAGCGCCTCTGTAGTAGCAGCAGAGGGGCCAGTGCGGGTGGGGCTGCTGGATACAGAAAAGCTGCTGAGTGATTATGCTGGTGTTGCTCCAGAACTCAAGCCCATGATCCGGTCTCTCATCAAAAAACTTCGAGATACGACCTCCAAGGTCTGCTCCATGGTGGTTTCAATAGAGTGAATGAAATGAGAAGTGGGAGCGCTTCTAGGATTACAGCTAGAATCACCGAATTTTTCTATCCTCAGCGTTGCACCTTAGGATCAAATAAATTATGAATAATTTTGATAAGTTGCCGGCAAGCCTTGGCTTAACCATAAAACGCAAAACTAAATTACCAGCAAAGCTCAACTTATGGAACGGATCACCTATAAGTTTCTGAAATATTTTCTAATTCATAGTGCTGGTTTTTGTCAGAGAGCTTTGGAAACGTGTCTTCTAAAGACAGCTTTGTTGGCGCTGCTTGTGGTTGCAGTACTTCTTGCGCTCAATCCTAAAAGCTCAATGTGTGCCGAAGAGCAAGCGCATGTGGCTCAGTGGGTCGCAGGTTTTAAGAAAGAGGCGTTAAGACAAGGAATTTCCCACAGAATTCTGGACCAAGCATTTGTAGATTTTGAACCCATAGCCCGGGTCATCGAGCTAGACAGGAACCAGCCTGAATTTAAACTCAGTTTAGAAAAATACTTGAATAGGGTGGTTAGAAAGAGCCGGGTTGAAAAAGGGCGGGACATGCTAAGGCGTCACAGATCATTGCTTGGGGAGGTTTATCAGCGTTATGGGGTGCAGCCGCGCTTCCTTGTCGCCCTTTGGGGCATAGAGAGTGCATTTGGCGTTATGACCGGCAAATTTCCCGTTATCCATGCTATCGCGACCCTAGCTTATAACGGCCGTCGCAGCGCCTACTTCCGCAAAGAACTGATTCAGGCGCTCCGCATTGCCGAAGAAGGGCATATGTCTTTGGCCAAAATGCGCGGATCTTGGGCAGGAGCGATGGGTCAACTTCAGTTTATGCCATCTGCATTTAACGACTTCGGGGCAGATTTCAGCGGGGATGGTCGTATAGATATATGGAACGACCTTGGAGACGCTTTTGCATCTGCCGCCAATTATCTCTCCCGATCAGGCTGGGCAACCGACTATACTTGGGGTAGGGAAGTCACTCTACCCCCTAGCTTTGATAGGGCGATGATCGGGTTGGAAACTTGGAAAAGACTAAGCGAGTGGCAGAGCTTGGGCGTGCGCCGTGTGAACGGTAAGGATTTGCCAAAGAAGCCAGATTTATCCGGTTCAATCCTGCAGCCGGACGGAGAAGAAGGTCGAGCTTACGTAGTGTATGGGAACTTCCGTGTATTCCTGGCCTGGAACAAGTCTAACTACTTTGGCATAGCCGTTGGAACCTTGGCGGACCATATAGTGGGTCGATAACAGCTAGCTCAAGGACAACACATTTGGGTTGGCCTTTGCTTTGCATGACGTATGACTGTCTGTGGTCAGAATTTTCTAGGCCGGACTGGAAAACACATATAGGGCGCATCGCTTCTCAAAGCGACTCAATTGCTGGAGATTATGCACACCGATCTGTCTTGTGTACCCAAACGGCATTCCAGAGCCACCTGAAAGAATACAAGTCTGGATTCTGAAAGCCGTCCGTTGAGATATTTTTGGGTAAGGAAAAAAAGAAATACATCCCCGAGAGGAAAACAACAGAAACCCGAAAGCAAAATTCCTGAAAAACATTTGAGACATGGTTCATGAGCGCAAAATACGCGCGATCATCCATCTGGATATGGATGCCTTTTACCCCGCCGTCGAGGTGCTTGATAATCCTGATTTCAAGGGTAAGCCGGTTATTGTGGGCGGGAGCCGGCAAAGGGGCGTGGTTTAGTCAGCATCCTATGAAGCCCGAAAATACGGTGTTCATTCTGCGCAGCCTATCGCAACGGCCGTGCGTCTATGCCCGCATGGGGTATTTCTGCCGGTCAGGATGTTAAGATACCAGGAAATCTCTGAACAGGTTTTTGAGATTTTCCACCGTTTCACCCCGTTGGTTGAACCATTATCCATTGACGAGGCATTCCTTGATGTCAGCGGGTGCATCCGCCTCTTCGGCCAACCCGAGGATATTGCAAGCAAGATCAAGAAGAGCGTTTTGGAGGAGGTAGGGCTGACTGTCTCTGCGGGGGTCGCGCCGTCCAAGTTTGTAGCGAAAATCGCCTCAGATATGGACAAACCAGACGCGCTCACAGTGGTTCCTGCTGAGCGAGTAGGGGAGTTTCTGGACCCCCTTGTCAATAGGCATTTAAAAGTGACCCGGGATAGGCGTTGAAAATTGACCCACCCCCTAATGGGGAGTTTGTCCTATTCTCTTAAGGTTATCGCTAAGGGGACCTCATTTAGGAGGAGGTCCTGTGCATCATCCTCCAGCTTTCATTGCCTGTTTCTGTGATTTCACAGTGATGAGTGAGTCGGTCAAGCATGGCCGTGGTCATCTTCTTGTCTCCGAAGACCTGAGGCCATTCCCCAAAGGTTAGGTTCGTGGTGATGATGACTGATGTCTGCTCATAGAGCTTCGAGATGAGGTGAAAGAGCAACTGGCTGCCGTTTTTGGAGAACGGCAGATAGCCCAACTCATCGAGTACGACCAGATCGAAGCGGACCAGTCTGTTCGTTATTTTTCCATCAAACCAAGAAATCCACCAGATAGGCAGAGAAATAGTATGGCTCTTCCCAAACAAGTGCCAAACACCCGACACCCTCACAGACTTAAATGAGATTTGCGTTCAAGCGAGTACTTCAGTCAGAATAAACAGAAGCACCTATCTTGCATTTTTATCTCAAGACTTCCTACCTTGACGCTAGGCGATCAAGGTAGAGCTCAGTTGTTGCCGCAACCCTCAGGACGACTGTCACGGACTCTTTTTCTTTAACTTCTCAACAAAACGGATCAGGGCATCAATGACATCGGGATCAAACTGCTTTTCTTTGAGGGAAACGCATTTTTTTAGAGCTTGGTTAAAGGATAGAGGTTCATTATAGGGACGCTTGCTAGTCATGGCGTCAAAAGCATCCGCTGCTCCAATAATTCGAGCGCCTAAAGGAATTTCATTTCCCTTGAGCCCATCGGGGTATCCGATTCCATCGTAGTGCTCGTGATGGTGCCGAATCATGGGCAGGGCAAAACGAAGATATTTGATGGGCTTGATGATGTTCTCGCCAGTCAGAACGTGGGCCTGAATGGTGTTATATTCCATGGTGGAAAGTGGATTGCTTTTGCCGATGATGACATCCCTTATGCCAATCTTGCCAATGTCATGGAGCTCGGCTCCGGTCTTGATCTTTTTGCACTCCCTTTGGCTGAGGCCCATTTCTTGGGCGATACCGACGGCGTAACCACTCGTTCTCTGTGAGTGGCCAGCAGTGTAAGAATCCTTGGCCTCCATGGTGTTCATCAAGGCAAGGATAGCCTCATAATAAGCCATTTGGACATCATCGTAGAGCTGTGAGTTCTGAACGGCTACCGCACACTGGTTACTCAGAGCGGAAAGGAGTGCCATGTCATCTTCATCAAAGCAATTGGGGGATTTGCGGTTGTCAAGATAAATGATGCCTAAAACAGTCCCTTTGCTGACGAGCGGGGCACACATGACTGACCGAATTTTCATGATCATCACACTTTCCGAGGCAGAAAAACGCTCATCAGTGGAGGCATCACTAGCAAGGATGCACATTCTTTCTTTGACTGACTTTCTGACGATGCTGCGGCTCACCCTAAAAGGTCCAGGCTGAATATCGGCTCTGGTTTTGATGATTTTTGGCTGGAAGTGATAGCGCCCCTTGTTTTCGTTGAGAAGGATACAAACCCTCTCAACATCGGCAAACACTCTCAGAAGAGTGTTGGCAATTTGCTCCATCATCTCACCGAGGTTC
>JARRRH010000253.1:0-4428 GCA_037380925.1 Deltaproteobacteria bacterium
TGCAGCGCTTCTCGTGTTTGTGCTTCTTGGGGCTCTCTTTTATATATTTAGGGTCAAACTCAGGCCCCTCTTAAAGGAATTGAGAAACTACACCAGACACCTTCAATCTGCCTTCATCCCTACACTTGTTCTGTCCGGTGCAGTGTGGGGCCAGGACATCCTGCGCCTCAAAATCATAACCCTGTCCCTGGGGCTTTATGTGCCGGTGAAGGTCATTGCCGTCATCTCCATTCTGTCCTTAGTGCTGGGCTCGATACCCCTTACCCCTGGTGGTCTGGGCATCGTGGAGGGTGGCCTGGTTTCGGCGCTGACTTTCTTTGGGATCCCGTTGAGCGCCGCCAGTGCAGTAGTCCTGATCGAGAGGTTCATATCCTATGCGTTGGCCAGCATCATTGGTGCTTTTTTCCTGGTTTGCTTCGGAGGTCTTAAAGCATGGCGAAGTGGAGGGTCGCCTTAATAAGCGACTGGTACTATCCCAAATTGGGTGGCATTGAGTACTCTCTTGACGCTTTGGCCAGGAGCCTGAGCGACCGGGGTCATACTGTTCATATCATCACCAGGAAATGTCCAGGCGCCTCTGAGCCCAAGACCAACCCAGGGATTTCAGTAATAAGAGTGACGGGTAGGTCAATTAGGGGGGCGGAGCGATTTCTCGTTCCCAAAGCCTATAAAGAGCTTTCCCATACACTAAAGAAGGGAAATTATGATGTTGTGAACGCCCACGGCCTGGATTCTCCGCTGGGTTTGGCCTCCCTTGTCTTTGCAAGGAGACTCGGATTGCCTGTGGTTGTCACCAATCATTCTCTTGTGGGCAAAAGGCCCCTGACCACCTTCCTCTTCTCGATCGCCAGGTTCTTTCTGAAAAATGCGGATGCCCTGGTTGCCGTCAGCTCAGCAGTGGAGCAGGAGTCAAGGCGGATGGCCAGGGTTCCTATATACCGCATTCCCAACGGCATAGAGATCCCACCCGATGGTACTGGACAAAACCCCATTTTTCATAAGGACGGAAAAATTGTCGTCGCCACCGTTGCCCGGATGACGAAAATGAAAGGCGTGGGAGATCTTGTTGACGTGGCCTCCCACCTCCTAAAAGACCATGCAAACCTTCTCTTTTTGATGATCGGGGAAGGTCCCTTAAGGAAAAAACTTGAGGGCAAAGTCAAGGGACTTCGTGTCTCTGGAAATTTCCACTTCACAGGCGAGGTTCCAAGGGAGCGGGTCCTGCAACTCCTGGAACAGGCGGATATCTTTGTCCTCCCGTCCAGGGTTGAGGCCTTTGGAATATCCGTGTTAGAAGCCTTCGCAAAAAAGGTTCCCGTAGTGGCCAGAAATCACGGCGGCGTATCCGACCTCATCGCTCCTTACAATACAGGATTGCTGGCCAATAACAACTATGAAATGGAAGAGCGTATTCAGGAGCTGATCAGCAATCCCGGACTTCGTGGTCATCTGTCCACAGCGGCTGTGAAGGAAATTGACAAGTACAGGTGGCCAGAGATTGCCGAAAGGGTGGAAGAAGTCTACACTCATGTGATCCATGAAAAAACTGTTCATCACCATTGATGTGGAGCAGGACTGTCCGCCCATGCTAAGCAGCATGCACGGCATAAAGGACGGGCTGCCAAAGCTCCTGAAAATCTTTAAACAAGAAGAAGTGAAGGCCACGTTTCTTGTGACCGGTGCGGTAGCACAATTTCATCCACGCTCTATTGAAGGCATCATCGAGAAGGGCCACGAATTGGGATGCCACGGGTACGCCCATGAAAGATTTGACCGCCTGTCTCCTAAAGAAGCTAGGAACGTAATAGACAAGGCACTAGAAATCCTTAGGGAATTTGACGGAGATATCGTCTCCTTTAGGGCGCCGAACTTGAAATTTCCCACGCAGTATCTGGACTTCCTTGAGGGCCAGGGGTTCCTGATAGACTCCTCTCTCGCAAAATACAAACCGCCTTTCCCCAGAAGATCCTCAAAAGTCGGCCATATGATCAGGGTTCCCGTGTCGGTGACTTCCTCCTTCCTGAGACTTCCTCTGCCGTTGGTCCTTCCTGTGCTCAGGAAAGTGCAGAACCCTGTGCTCTTCGCCCACCCCTGGGAATTCATGGATATGTCCAAAACGCCCGTCCGTTTTGATTGTAGATTCAATACGGGAGAAGGGGCCTTGAGAAATCTCTCTGCCATTATTCGCCATTTCAAATCGGAAAACTATGCGTTCCTGCCTCTAAAGACAATGATCTCTTGAATCCGAAAGCCAGGCTTTCTTCCGGGCAAACTCATGGAGCTTTTCCTCCTTTGCCGGAAATAACCCCCTCTTCCCTTCCTCCCTTAACGGAAATAGCAACTTTGTAAAGCACCGTGACGATAAGAGCCCCCAAACAGTAAATGCCGAGAGTAATCATTATTTCCGGACTGGTGGGAGGGTACTCCTTAATTTGATTGAAAGTGTTGGGAATGAAGGCGGCCACCACCAAGGTGAAACCCTTGTCGATCCACAGGCCTGTAAAGGCGATGGTACAGGTCACCACCAATCTGACTCGGCTTTTTCTGGTGCTGGGGATGAAAAGGAGAGCGATGGCACTCAGGATAGAGATGATCATAATCCAATACCAGGGCACCATGGCACTGTTGCCCCCCAGACCGAAGAGGAGGTATCGGAAGCTCTCCATATGTCTTGGAATCTGAGAGTAGAAGGCGGTAAAGAACTCCAGGCCAAGAAAAAACATGTCAAGAATCAAAGCGTAAAGGGTAATGGTGGCTAGCTTCTGTATCGCTTGCTCTCCCGGCTTGAAGACTGTCAGCTTTTCGATGGTCGTGGCTAAAATGATCAAAAGTGCTGGCCCCGCTGCAAAGGCGGTGACCAGAAATCGCGGCGCCATGATGGCCGTCAGCCAGAACTCCCGCCCGGGTGTGCCGGCGTAGATAAGGGCCGTAATTGTATGGGCCGATGCGGCCCAGGGGATAGAAAGATAGATCAGAGGCCTGAGCCACCCCGGAGGGGGAGCGTCCTGTTCTTCTGCGCTCAAGGCCGTCCAACCGATGACCAGGTTCAGGCCTAGGTAGCCGGTCAAGAAGACCATGTCCCAGAAAAGCATGGAATGGAGTGTGGGATGAAGAGGAACGTTGAGAAGGCGCATCGGTTTTCCAAGGTCGGTCGTCACAAAGACCAGGCTTACGATGACCGATCCCACGGCGAGAAACTGCGCCAGAACCGCCATCCGGTCGAAGGCCCGGAAGTTATAAACATAGTAAGGGAGCACCACCATGACGGACGAGACAGCTACACCGACCATGAACGTGAACTGAGCGATGTAAAGGCCCCAGGAGACATCCCGGCTCAGGCCGGTCACCCAGAGGCCCTGCCGGTACTGATACAGGTACACGAGAAGGGAGCTTCCTACGAATGCAATCAAAACGCCGAGCCATGTCCAGTAGACCCTGCCTCCGCGTAATGCTTTTTCAAACATGCTCACCCCACAATATAAAAAACCGATGGGTAGGTACCCAGAGAAGGTTTGCGCTGAATATGAGTCTTCCTGAGCAGGATCCGACGCACTTCTGACCCCGAGTCGTCCAAATCGCCGAAGATCAGGGCCCCTTCCTTGCACGCTTCCACACAGGCCGGGGGCTGGCCGACAGCCAGGCGCTCCTGGCAGAAGTTGCACTTCTCCACCACGCCCTTGGACCGGGTGGGAAATGCGGGATTTATTTGCTTGATAAAGGGCCGGGGATCACGGAAGTTGAAACTCCGGGCGCCGTATGGGCAAGCGGCCATACAAAAACGGCAGCCGATGCAGCGGTGAAAGTCCATCATGACGATGCCGTCTTCCCGCTTGAAAGTGGCCTGTGTCGGGCATGCCCGGACGCAAGGCGGATTGTCACAGTGATTGCACAAAAGGAGGAACTCCTGGCGCCTGAACTTGTCCGGCACAATTCGTTCCTGCTGATCCGGAAAAGCGTTCTTGTAAGGTTTCTCGAAAAGCCACTTCACCCCATCCTCTGCGCTCGGAATGTACGGCACGTTGTGAGCAGCGTGACATGCTTCAATGCAATGCTTGGGACAGTCTTCTCGGCACCTGCCCATGTCCACGACCATGGCCCATCTTTTGGCCTTGAGGGCCTTCGGGTCCGGCCACATGTCGCTCGTGGACTCTGCGGACCCGGTGCAGAATCCGGTTCCCAGAGTCAAGGCCGATATCCCGGCAAACTTCAGGAATTTTCTCCTTTCCATGTCCATCATGGACCCTTTTCTTTCATTTCTTCGGAAGCAACATGGCATTCCCAGCAAGTCAGACTGACCCCTGCATAGTCATGACATCGCTCACAAAAGGCAGCCTTGGATGTGTGGCAGCCCATGCAGGTGTCATGAAGACTCATCTTGTATTCCCTTCCGTCGGTAGCGGTATAAATGAGATCACCATGCCTGACCAC
>JARRRH010000254.1:0-4407 GCA_037380925.1 Deltaproteobacteria bacterium
CAAGGCCATTCTCAATGAACTGCAATAGTCGCTTTGCTCCTAGGAGGTTGCATCCTCTGCTTGAGGACCGGGAACAGCGGAGGGGGGAGGCTAGCCCGCCTTGATTTTGGGCGGGCTTCACCCGTCCGTAACGCCTTGAAATGACCAGACCGGGAGGCTTGGAATCGAAGAAAACCCTTTGGAGTCGTCTTCCGCAAACCACGGACGAAAGAGTTTTGTAAAAGGTGCATGCTCATTTGCCGGATGAATGCCAAATTTTGGGCCGCTGGCGCTTCCAACAGAAAACGAATTTTCTAAAAATCAACAGGTGGATGACTTATGAATTACTACAGCTTGCGTGATTTTCTCGACATACTCGATCAGAATGGTCAGCTGGTGCAAATCACTGACCCGGTTATGCCCGAACCGGATATACCAGCGGCTGGTCAAGCGGCAATCAGTTGCGGCCATTACGCGCCTGCGTTGGTATTTGAGAAGGTAAAAGGTTATGCTAACCGTCTTGTGATGAATGTGCACGGTTCATGGGCAAACCATGCCCTCATGCTCGGACTCCCGAAGGACACTATAATCAAAGACCAGTTTTTTGAACTCGATAAACGCTGGCCTGGAAAAGTCATAAAACCGACGTGGTTGAAAGATGCCCCCTGTAAGGAGATTAAGATCACGAGCAATATTAACCTTTTTGAAGTGCTCCCGTTGTACCGGAGCAATAAATATGACGGGGGGTGCTATCTGTCTAAGGCCTGTGTTATCACTCGGGATCCTGAAGAACCCGATAATTTCAGGAAGCAGAATGTCGGAACCTACCGAATCCAGGTGACCGGAATAGACCGGCTTAGCATTCAACCGCTCATCTTTCATGACATCGCAGTTCATTTGCGAAAAGCCGAAGAACGAAACAAACCGCTTCCAGTTGCTATTGCTATTGGCAATGAACCTATTATCAGTTTTATCTCAAGCAGTCCGCTGGAGTATGACGAATCAGAGTATGAATACGCCGGGGCACTTCGCGGCGAACCGTATCAATTGATAAAAGCGGAGACATCCGATCTCGATGTGCCCGCCGGTGCTGAAGTGATTATAGAAGGTGAAATCCTGCCGCGCAAGCGATCCATTGAAGGGCCATTTGGAGAATTTACCGGCGCATATTCCGGAACACGATTTCAGCCGGAAATCAAAATTCATGCAATAACTCACAGGGCGAATCCGATATTTGAGAACCTCTATCTGGGCGTACCTTGGACTGAAGTTGATTATCTTATCGCATTGAATACCAGTCTATCCGTATACCGGCAACTGAAGGCCTCGATGCCGGAAGTGGCCTCGGTAAATGCCATGTATCAACACGGAATTGTTGAAATTATATCCACGGGATGTCGTATAGGAGGCTATGGTAAGGCTGTTGCGATGCGGCTACTTTCAACCCCTCATGGAATGCCATATGCTAAAATAATCATCGTAGTAGATGAGTCCGTTGATCCTTTCAATATTAACCAAGTCATGTGGGCGCTGTCTACTCGGGTTAATCCCGCCAAGCGCGTATCCATTATCCACAATTGTCCGGGGATGACTCTTGACCCGTCGTGCGATCCTCCGGGCATGAGCTCTAAAGTGATTATCGATGCAACAACCCCTGTGCCGCCTGAACCAATCAATGCAGAAGTGCAAACTTTGGAGCTGCCGGAAAACACCGATGAGTGGATGAAGAAGATAAAGGGCTTAATAAGAAAACAGGAGAAGATATTATGATCTGTCCGAGATGTGATTCAAAAAATGCGAATTTGCTGATTCCATCACCTGTCGGCAATGAATGGGAGATGTATATCTGCAATGAATGTAACTTTACCTGGCGTTCAACTGAACCTGAAGATATTAGAGACCCCGAAATGTATGATCCGAAGTTCAAATTGAGCAAAGAGAAAATATCCAAGATGATGGTGAATCCGCCTATAGCCACTTCAAAAAAGCACGCTTGAGCCTTAAAGCGCTCGCGCGAATCGAATGCAATGCAGTTAAGGGAAGTAAGATCGAAGGGGTTTAATTCTGCGGTGAAAAAAGGTTTCTAGAAGCAAAGAAAAATTTGCCAGGAGGTTGGAAGCACATGCCACTTGAATTGAAAACAGTCTCAATCGAGAAAGGCGACGAGATCAACTTCATACTAGGTCAGTCCCACTTCATCAAGTCTGTTGAGGACCTTTACGAGGCCATGGTGAACTCGGTTCCTGAAGCCAAGTTCGGGCTCGCGTTTTGCGAAGCCTCACATCACAGGCTCGTCAGGTGTGCAGGCACGGATGATGAACTCATAGATCTTGCAAAAAGGAATGCACTGGCGATTGGGGCGGGCCACACATTCATCATTATGATGAAAGACTGCTTTCCTATCAATGTGCTTAATGCAATAAAAGAAGTGCCCGAAGTCTGTTCCATTTTTTGTGCCACAGCCAATGCAACAACCGTGGTAGTGGCTGAGATCGATGAGGGCAGAGGCATCATGGGAGTTATCGATGGAGAGAGACCCCAAGGCGCTGAGCGCTCCGAGGACGTCAAAGATAGAATGGAACTTCTCAGGAGATTCGGCTACAAATTGTCATAACGAGTCTTATCGAAAAGCATTTGAGTGTCTGCTATTTAGATTTGTTGGAAGAAAATCATGATTGGACAGAATTCGCTCCATGACAAGCTTATACTGTAGAGGTAAGCGCTGGTAGAGGTTAGGGGTAGTGTACAAGGAAATAACAGGACCCTATTCTTTTGAAGTCGGTATGTATCGGCCGCCGAGCGAAGGGGGAAGCCATTCATTGCTGCTGAGGTTTACGCGCAATTGTCCTTGGAATAAATGTACGTTTTGCGGCATGTACAAGCAGGAGAAATTCTCCTTGCGGTCCGTGGAAGAAATCAGAGGAGATATCGACTCGATAGCCGGTCTGTGCATGGAAGTGCAAGATATTGCAAGAGATCTGGGGCACACAGGGTTTATAAACAGAGAGGTTATCCACAGGATAATTGAAAAATATCCTGATTTAAACACCAGCAATGGATTCGGCATGGTTTTGAATTGGATCTCCTCCGGGGCGAAAACCGCCTTTTTACAGGACGGAAACAGCCTGATAATGGGGACCGATAGTCTGGTGGGGGTTTTGCATTACCTGAGGGACAAGTTTCCTTCCATCAAAAGGGTGACCACCTACGCCCGATCCAAGACCCTGTTCCGCAAAACCCAAGAAGAATTGAACCGCATCCGGAAGGGGGGTCTTGACCGTCTGCATGTGGGGTTGGAATCAGGGGATGGTGAAGTGCTGAAAAAGACCAAAAAAGGGGTCACACCGAAAGAGCATGTTGACGGTGGCCAAAAGGCGATGAAAGCCGGATTTCAGTTATCCGAATACTGGATGCCCGGACTTGGGGGCAAGGAGCGGTGGCGTAACCACGCCAGGCACACGGCCCAAGTCTTGAACGGTATCAATCCCCATTATATCCGCACCAGGCCCTTCAGGCCTTCGCCGGGGTCTCCAATATATGATGAATACCAACGGGGAGAGCTTGCCCTGCTGACGCCTGGGGAGCAGCTGGAGGAATTAAAGCTGATGGTGCGGGAGCTCGATGTGACTTCAAAGCTCTGCTTTGACCATGTCAACAATTACTGGACGGATGAACATGGACAGCTTTTGTTCACCCACAGTTATGAAGGTTATCAGATGCCTGAAAAGAAAGAGGATCTCCTCGAAATTATTGAGAAAGGCATCACCGCAAATAAAGGCAGATCTGACTACGGCTATATACAGATGTTTCTATAGCCTTTCCTCTCGGTTCCATGCCTTCCCTTTGCAGGCTGGAGCCCGAGTATACATGATTTCTTAATACAATCTTAGAGATATCATGTATGTCATTCTGTTATCGGTAGTGGTATTTAAATAAGGACTAACCGGATATGACACAAAATGATGAAGATTTTCATCAACACTGTGCTCGCGATGCTTTTGCTTTTGATTTCCGCGGGGATGCCCAACTGCACATCTGAACAAGAGACCGGCGGATCATTGAAGCAGACCATTGTTGTACCCCACGGCTACATGGACCGTTTGGAGCAGGTACATGAGAATCGCTTGATCGGCTTCGGACCGTTCCGGGGATACTATTTCCAGCCACAGGACCCAAAGGACCTGAGTCGGCTCGTTTTTGTCTGTTTCAATGAAGATGGATTTTACAGCTCGGATATGCCTGTCGGCGCCAGGCTTTACGAAGGAACGGCCGTACGTGCCACCTTGCCTCGAGCCGATTTTGTAATTCCGGTGAAAAACCCAACGTCGGCCTGGACGGCACAGTCCTAAAACTCGGCCATATCCCAACGGCTTACAACGTCAACTACGTTCTCAACTGGACGAACACCAAAACCAAAAAGATGAAGTC
>JARRRH010000255.1:0-4404 GCA_037380925.1 Deltaproteobacteria bacterium
CCCAAACGGCCTTTTGGATTAAGAAGGTCCTTAAAGATATTCAATAAAGGGCCTTTTTCCATGTTTTTAAACCAAGGAGATCACATGTTTAAATTCGAAAAAGCGCAAAAGGTTTGTGAGATTTCGGGTATAAAATTTGGGGGACAACCGGGTCAGTACCCCACCGTGGTCGTCCCCTCTATCTTCCAGAAAGGAGATCGGGTTTTCGAGGGGGCAAAAAGAAAAGAGGGATTTAACGAAAAACGGGCGGAAGAGTTATTGACGACCACGGAGAAGCTGTCCAGGGAAACGGGAGTTCCTTGCATGGTTGACATCGTCGCCAATACAGGTGAGGAGTTCAAGCGGTATATTGATTTTGTGGCCGGTGTGTGCGATATGCCCTTCTGTATTGATGCATGGGTCTTGAAACCCAAACTTGAAGGAGCCCGGTATTGTGCAGAAAGGGGTTTTCTGGATAAAATGTTTTACAACAGCCTGACCATATGGGAAAAAGACATCGAGATCGAAGTCAAAGAGATCCATAACATCGGAGTTAAGCACGTGTTGCTGGTTGCTTTCGATGCGGCCGATCAGATGCCTACGGGCCGGATTACCGGAACTCAGAAATTGGTGGATGTGATTGAAAAGGTCGGTGCAGAGTTTGAGAGTATCTTTGTGGATACATCCGTTATGAACGGCCCGGCCACGGCAATGTGTTCGGTGGCCAACAAGATGATTAAAGAAAAATGGGGTTTCCCTTGCGCAAGTGCGCCCTCCAACGGGTCTTATATGTGGAACGAGGCCCGAAAAATGTGGGGTTTTAAGGGCTGGTCAGGGGCGGATGCTTCTTTGGAAGGCTTGGCGGCCACGCTATACCATGATATGATTTTTTCCGGCCCCATGGCCGGTTCCGGCAGGCTTTTACCGGCCATCGCCATGGCCGACGCCTTTTTGGCGACATTCGTTTTTGCGGAGACAAAAGGCCTGCCTGAATTGGAAAGCCATCCTTTGAATCAACTATTTCCCGAGTTCGTTGAGCAGCTGAAGGGAATGTAGGGCTATGCATTATGAACATAGGACCTCCGTCATTCCTGTCCAAAAACGGTTTCGCGATGTTGCAGGGGCATGGGGGTCTGACCCCCATGCCCCTGCCTTGGCGATGCAAAAAAAGGACCTATATTGGAAGTAAAATCACCCAGTTTGTAAAAACAAACACTTATGTAACTCAAAAGCCCATTTCAAAGTTATTTTGGACGCCAGCGCACCTCTGTAAGTCTTAAATTTTGATCATAGAGAGGAGTTTTTAGATGAATGATATGACGCCAAAAGAGAGAGTGTTGAAACTTTTCAAAAAAGAACCCATTGATGTCATGCCCTGCTTCAGCGGTATGGGCATGGTCACCATTCAGGCCATCGAACAAATGGGAATAGGTTTCCCCAAGATTCATACCTCGGCGGACAATATGGCGCGCTCCGCCATGACATCGGCTGAGATTTTCGGTTTTGATGCCGCGATCATCCCTTACGACATGTGTACTGTTCCCGAGGCCTTGGGACGGGGCGTGACCTTATATGAGGATGCAGACGGTATTCTCTATCCCACCGTTCCTACAAAATGGGCCACTATGGAGGAGGCCGAAATCCCGGATGATTTCCTTTCAAAGGGAAGAATGCCCATCGTGGACAAGGCCTTCGAGATCATTCGATCACAGTCTGGTGAGAAGCTTGCAGCCGGTGGTTGGGTCTTGGGGCCGTTTACCATGGCGGGTCAGCTTATAGAACTGGATATCCTGCTCAAAGGGACCAAAAAATACAAGGAAAAGGTTGAAGAATTTTTGACCAAAATGACGGATCTTGTCATTAAGGTTGCCCAGCATTACCAGGACCTCGGCGTTGATTATATGAATATCCGAGAGATGGGAACAGGGACCGATCTTTTGTCCCCCCGCACGTGGAAGTCGCTTGTACAACCGAATCTTCGAAAGGTATTTAGTCAACTCAAATCACCCAAAATTCTTCATATCTGCGGTTCTACGGATTTGATTATAGAAATGATGAACGACTGTGGCGCCGATGGTCTGAGCGTTGATCAGAAAAACAATCTTGCTGAATCCCGCAAGAAAGTGGGTAATGACGTCCTGCTTTTTGGCAATTTCGATCCCTTCGGCACACTGGTCCAAGGGGATGTCGGCGAGGTGGAACCCACCATCAAAGCATGTATCGAAGCGGGTGCGGATGCTGTATGGCCGGGTTGCGATATATGGCCTGATGTGAAAAAAGAGAATGTGGAGGCCTACGTGCAGGCCGTGAGGGAGCACGGCGAGGTCGCCTCGCCTGCCGTTGGAAGGATTTAGGCCCGAATCAACAATTAGGGATGCAGGCCCGGAAGAATGTTGAAGCCTGAAAGAAGAAGTATGACTGCTGTAGATACACACGAGGAGGACTATATTCAATGGCACAGGAAGACAAAGCCACGATCATATTTCAGCCATCCGGACGTAGAGGTGAGATCGACAAGGGAGTGAATATTATTGAGGCCTCAAGACTCTTGGGGGTGGATATTGAAACATTGTGTGGTGAAAAGAAGGTCTGCGGCAAATGCAGGGTACGCATAGAAGAAGGTTATTTTGAAAAATACGGGATCCGTTCGAGCACATCCAATGCGAGCGCCTGGCAACCAGAGGAAGCGAAGTTTATCGATGAAAAGGCGAGGGAAGAAGGATATCGACTCGGATGCTGTGCTCATATCGAAGGGGATCTCCTTGTCTTTGTCCCCGAGGAGTCCCGTGCGGGAAAGCAGGTGGTGAGTAAGGCCGCGAGAGATATCCCCATTGAACATGATCCGGCCGTGAAACTTTACTATGTAGAGGTCGAACCGCCCCGGTTTGAAGAGCCCACTGCGGATTTCGAGAGGGTATGCCAGACCCTTGAACGGGATTACGGCCTCAAGGATCTCAAAATCGATTTGCATTCCTTGCGTCAGCTTCCTATGGTGCTGCGGGAGGGTAAATGGAAAATCACCCTCAGTGTCTGGAATGATAACGAGATCGTACGGGTAAGGCCGGGGAAGGTCGAAACGCATTATGGATTGGCCGTGGACATAGGGACCACAACGGTAGCGGGGTATTTCTGTGACCTGGACACTATGGCTGTCGTGGATACGGTTTCGCTGATGAACCCACAGTGTAAATATGGTGAAGATGTTATGAGTCGGATCACGTACCATATGACCAGCGAGGGCGGTCTGAAGCGAATGAGCGATGATATAGTAGAAGGTCTCAACTGGCTGGTGGATCAGGCCATCCAGGGGACCTATCCCCGCAAAGAAAAGGAAAAACCCGAAGGCGATGAAGCAGGTGAGGTTTGGATGGAAACGCCTGAGAAGGAAAAGACTTATCTTCGGCTTTCCAGGGAAGATATCGAGGACATGACCATTGTCGGTAACACGGCCATGCACCACATTCTCCTGCAGCTCAATCCCGAATACGTGGGCCTGGCGCCTTTCCCTCCTGTCATTCATAAGGGCTTGGATATCAAGGCCAGGGATCTGGGCATCCATATAAACTCGTCAGCCTATATCCATGTTTTACCTAACGAGGCCGGTTTTGTGGGGGCGGATAATGTGGGTGTGCTTATTGCCGAAGAACCCTACAAAAAGGACGAGATCGATTTGATTATCGATATCGGCACCAACGGTGAGCTCGTCCTTGGTAACAAAGAGAAACTCATTTCATCCTCCTGCGCTACAGGCCCTGCCCTGGAAGGTGCGCAGATCGCCTTCGGCATGCGTGCGGCTCCCGGTGCCATCGAGCGCATCAAGATCGACCAGGAGACCCATGAAGTGGATTATAAGGTCATTGGACGGGATGCCTGGAGGCGTTTTTCCAAGCCGGAGGAGATGCAGGCCAAAGGCATTTGTGGTTCCGGGATCCTGGATCTTTTGGCGGAGCTTTATAGTTCCGGTGTGATTATTAAAAGTGGTAAGTTTAATCCAGATCAGAAATCCAATCGGTTTCGCAAAAACCCAGATAACAATCAGCCGGAGTTCGTGATCGCCTGGGCTGATGAGACCAGCATCGGACGGGACGTGGTCGTGACTATAAAAGATATCAGACAGATTCAGCTGGCCAAAGGAGCGCTTTATTGCGGGTGCAAGCTCATGATGCGCCGTATGGGTGTTGAGTCGGTGGATAAGGTGAAGATTGCCGGCGCCTTCGGTACTCATGTCAACCCTGAAAAGGCCCTGATTATGGGGCTCTTTCCGGACTGCCCTGTGGAGAATATTGTGTCCGTGGGTAATGCGGCCGGGGATGGCGCCCGAATGGCCTTGCTTGATCGGAAGAAGAGAGATGAAGCCAATTGGGTGGCACGCAATGTGGAGTATATTGAATTGACCGTTGAGGAAGATTTTCAGAAGCAGTTTAT
>JARRRH010000256.1:0-2261 GCA_037380925.1 Deltaproteobacteria bacterium
TGTACTTGGTCCCTTCTCTCTCCTTGCCTGCAGTCACCTTTGACCTGAAGATTCCTTTCTCTTCATACAGGACACGCACTTTTGCGCGGGCCTCCTGGTCCTCGTTTACCCATTCGGCCATAATATCCCGGGCTCCGCTCAGGGCATCCTCCGGTGTTCCCACACCTTTTTCAGGGGCCACAAAGGCGACTGCCTCAGCGAGCGGATCTGTGCTGTGTTGCTGTTTGAAAAGCATTTCAGCCAAAGGCTCAAGGCCACTTTCCTTTGCCACCACGGCCCGCGTCCGTCTCTTGGGCCTGTACGGCAAGTAGATGTCCTCCAAGACGCTCATTGTTCCCGCGTCACGGATCTTTCCGCCGAGTTCCTCTGTAAGCAACTCCCGCGCCTCAAGCGATTTGAGAATGCTCTCCCGCCGTTTTTCCAACTCCTCAAGTTGGGCCATCCGATCCCGGATAGTCTTAACGGCCACCTCATCGAGAGAACCGGTCGCCTCCTTTCGATAACGGGCAATGAAAGGGACGGATGCACCGTCGGCAAGAAGGGCGGAAGAGGCCTTGACTTGCTCAAACCTAATCCCGAGTTCTTCCGCAATCCTGTTAAGATGTTTCTCCTTCATGCTCGTTTACCGAGCCGAAACGCCCTGTTCTTTGAAACCCGGCTGTTTCCTGCCATGATCATCTTTCTCAAAGAGATATACCCGGTTCAAACATAGTAACAATGTTAACACAAAGCGTGAAAAGTCAACGAGGCCGCCTCTCCTGCCTTCCCCGTGCCCGGATCAAGGCCGGGGCCATTTCGCCCCGTTCCTGCTGCACCTGGAGCAGTGCAATGGCGCTGATCACCAGGACGCCCCCAAAGATCTGCAGCGGTTCCATGGCCTCTCCCAAGGCAAAGAAAGCGATAAACCCTGCTGAAATGGGCTCCAGAGTTGCTGTAATGCTGGCACGGGTAGAACGGATATAGTTTATCCCCATCAGGTACAAACCAAAAGGAAGGATCGTTCCGGCAACGGCGATGTAAAAAATCCACAGCCATTGAGTCCCGCTGAATCCCGCAGTGACATAGTGAAACGGCGAATAGAGGACATGCCAAGTTAGGGATGCAAAACACATGGCATAAAAAAGCACCGTCCAGGGTGAATAACGGTGCATGCCCCTCTCTCCCATGAGGGTGTAAATGGCAAAAGCCAAAGCGGAGGCAAGGCCCCCCATAATGCCCGATTGATTCATATGAAGGAGTTGGAGGCTATACGCCCCTACCACAAGATAGCAACCGCAAAAGGCCAGAACCAGGGCTACGATTTTAAGGAAGGTAGGCCGCTCCTTCCAGAAAAAGATGGAGAAAATGGCCACAAGGCTCGGGGCCATGTACTGGAGCAGGATGGCTGCGGCCACCTGGATTCTGCTAATGGCATAGAGGTAGGCGCCTTGAGCAAAGGCCATGCCTACACATCCCAAAACGAAAAAATAGGGAAGGTCCTTGAGACGAATGCGCAGAAGGGACTTGGAAAATACGACGAATGCTGCGGCCATGAGCACCGAAGAGAGGATAACCCGAATCTGGACCAGTTCAAAGGCTGTTATGCCGCTCAAGAAGAGCGCTTTGGCGACTGTTCCGGATACGGCCCACATGACAGCCGCCAGCATGGTGCAGCCGTAACCTTTTGCTGAATTGATATCCACACTTATAGCACTTTCTTGGCTCGTCCTCGCCCCGGGCCTCTATGACAGGACGTATAAGCAGGCTTTGCAGTCTCGGACGGCTTTGCTCACAGTCCTTTTGTTCGACGCATGAGGCTGTCGAACATCTTCATTGGGGGGAATTTCCCGGATCATGCGCCCAATGAAAAGTCGTCTTTCACTATTCGGAATGTGGCCTGGCCTGTGGCCAGAAGCGTTCCGGCCCTATCGTAGATCTCTGAGCGGGCAAAGGTCATCCGGCCCGTTTTATGGGTAATTTGGGCTTCACAAATGAACCCATTGCCCTTTGCAGGAGCCGTGTACTGGATATTCGAGTTGATCGTAGAACAATTCAGGCCCGGTTCCAGTTCTGATAAAACAGCGCAGCCCATCGTGGTATCCATGAAGGTGAAAAGGATACCGCCATGGGGCTGCGCGGCAAAAGGCCAGCACAGAGCAGGATCAGGATCCATTCGAGCCCGTGCTTTCCCTCGGCTTGCACCTTCAACCGTGATACCCACGGCCTTATAAAGCGAATTGGCGTTCAACCATGTCACAAATTTTTCCGTGAACTCCACGGGA
>JARRRH010000256.1:2297-8561 GCA_037380925.1 Deltaproteobacteria bacterium
GTTTAGTCAAAGAATGTCTTAAAATCGTTGTAACACAAAGGCTTTTTTTAATCCCCTCATCGACATAAGTCAACGGCTCGTAGAGCCTGCAGCTCGGAGAGGAGCCTTGGAATCGAAGAAAACCCTTTGGGGTCGTCTTCCGGAAACCGCGGATGAAAGACCCTTTGAAAACATGCCTACTCATTTGCCGGATGAACCCTTTTTTTCTCTTGACAGGCCATCCGCGCTCTCCTAAAGTCATCTTTTATATCTATTCCGACATATGTCAAGTTCGGTAGATGAAGCGCCCTCAGAGGCGTCGTGGTGGAATGCCCAAAAGGGCCGGGAGGAGAAAGCAATGGATCTCAACCAAATTTCTAAACGGATCAGCCAGGCGGCCATGCGGGTCCATAGGGAGCTTGGACCCGGACTGGGCGCATCCCTTTACCGCTCCTGCATGCTTATCGAGTTGACCAGTATGGGCGTAACCGCCCGGCCCGGCCTCCTTCTGCCCGTCTATTACCGGGGGCAAAAGGTGCCCGGCGAAGCGTTTCGGATAGACGCGCTGGTCGAAGACCAGGTGATTGTTGAGGTCAAAGCGGTCGAGAGCGTGCAGGACGGGCATGCCAAACCCCTCCTGACTTATCTCCGTTTGGCTAAAAAACCTCTTGGGATGCTGCTCAACTTCAATGAAACGGTGACCATTAAGGTCTTCCCGGGTGTGACCATGCTCCAATCTCCGCACAAGGAGCATGCCGCCGCGCAGATCATGGACAACGCCGTTGCTGAGCCTGAAGGAAGGAAGCCCCTTCCCCGTGCTCTCTGAGAACCGCCACTCACGGCCTCTTCCTGATGTGTTGAGGCCATTGAAAAGCTAGGTTTCGAACCTTTTGAAATCAGCAACCACCAGTGAAGCCTCCCCGCGGCAAGCCGCGGGGCATCCTGGCGAAGGAGAGTAAAACCTTTTCAATTCTCACCGGCAGAGCCGGCGGATTAGTGACGATTCAGAATGGAGGTGGCAAGCATGAGAAAATCACACAAATGGTTATCCTATGGGTTATTTTTTCTTTTCCTGCTGTCCTTTCTCTCTTTAGCATCCGCGGCGGATAAGTGTACAGCGGTTTATGGGAGCGGCTCTCATCACTTCACCTTGGCCACCGGGAGCCCTGGAGAACTGGGACTCCTCGAGGTGCTGGCGGACGCGTTCAACAAGAAACATGACACGAGCCTTTGCTGGAAAAAAGCGGGTTCGGGCGCCTCTCTGAAGTTGCTCAAGGAAAAGAAAGTCGATGTAGTCATGGTGCATGCTCCTGCGGCGGAAAAGAAGGCTGTTGAAGAGGGGTGGGCCACCAAAAGAACCCTGATCGGATCCAATGAATTTTACGTTGTAGGTCCTAAAGACGATCCTGCAGGCATCTCAAAAGCTTCAAGCGTGGCTGACGCCTACCGGAGAATCGCGGAGAAGGGAGCCAAGTTCTTTTCCAGAGGAGACAATTCCGGGACCCACAAGAAAGAGATGGCCGCATGGAAAAAGGCCGGTATTCAACCTTCCGGTTCCTGGTACATCATCACCAAGGATTTTATGATGGCGACCTTGAAACGGGCTGACAGGGAAAAAGGCTACTTTATGACCGACAGCAGCACCTTTGTGGCCGCCAAAAAAGATCTGCAAAACTTGGTCGTTCTCTTTCGTGGAGATCCATTTTTGATCAACACGTACCACGCCCTGTGCCAGCCTCAAGGGGCAACCCCGGAGCAGAAATATGGTTCACTGTTCATTGATTTTGTTTCTTCGGAAGAGGGGCAGGCGATTATTAGAAGCTACGGTGTTGATCGCTATGGAGACGGGCTGTACAATGATGCGGCTTATGCCAAGCATTACGAGCATTGATAGAAAAATGTTTTAGGATGTTGGAAAAGGCAGTTACTCTGGACGATCGCTTTTTCTAGCTCCTGTTTTTTCAAGGGAGGTCTGAAAATGAAAAGAAGAGGTTTGTGGGCATTTGGTCTGATTATCCTTTTTCTCCTGGCGGCCGGCCCTGCTATGGGCAGCGAGAAAATACTCAAAATGTCCACCACAACGAGTACAGAAAACTCCGGACTTCTGGATGTCCTTCTCCCTGAATTCAAGAAGGATACGGGGATCGGGGTGAAAGTCTTCGCCAAAGGGACCGGGGCATCCATCCGCGACGGCATGGACGGCAACGTGGATGTCATCTTCGTCCATGCAGAGGCGCGAGAGGAGAAATTCGTGGCTGAAGGCTACGGAACCAAGCGGTATGCGGTGATGCACAATGACTTTGTCATTGTCGGCCCTGCGAAAGACCCCGCAGGTATTAAAGGCATGAAGGACGCCGCCGGAGCTCTCAGAAAAATCGCTGAGGCCAAAGCGGAGTTTGTGTCGCGGGGTGACGACAGCGGCACCCACACCAAAGAACAGACCCTCTGGAAACAGACCGGGCTCCCTCTCAAAACCGAGAGCAAAAATATCGTCAAAAGTGGCAAGAAGAGCAGCCTCACTTTCCAGTATCCCGGAGGACTGGGTGAGTGGTACCTTTCCATCGGCCAGGGCATGGGGAAAGTCCTCACCTTTGCCGAGGAAAAGCAGGCTTATACTCTCACGGATCGGGGTACCTACTTGAAGTACAAGTTCGGCAGAAAGGAGGGCCTGGATCTCGAGATTCTGTGTGAAGGGGACCCGGCGCTTTACAATCCTTACGGTGTCATCCCTGTGAATCCCAAGAAGTACCCTTATGTCAACTACAAATTGGCTGAGACCTTTGCTAAATGGCTTATCTCGCCAAAAGCTCAGGCCATGATCGCCAACTACAAAATCGAGGGAAAGCAGGCCTTTTTTCCGGATGCCATACCCAACGCAAAGTGACTCGCCGTCGCTCTAACCGGATATGGCGCCAAGCTAGGGCTAAGCCCCGTCCTCCCCATCCTCTCCAGCCGCCCCACCGTCCTCCGTAGCCCGTTTCGCCGGAGGACGGTGGAGGGACACACGGCCGTAGCCTTTGCCACATCTCATTCGGCACTTTCACGGCCCTGCTCTTGGCTCACTCTTGACACATAGGCGAGGAGGTCCCATTATTTAAAATTGAGCTCCGCCGCCTATTGGTGAGTACCGGACCGGTAGAACCTATCCTGGTCCTCCACCAGAGGTGGAGGGCTTAGTGTTAACTAAGGGATTCGGGCTCCGAGGACCCGGTTTTTCAAGTTACAATAAATAGGAGCCGTCTTATGCACTTTCTCGTCGACAGTTTCTTGTCCGCCGTTGTGCTGCTTTGGTCCTTTGACCCGGAGACATATTTCATCATCTACGTCTCCGTCAAAGTGAGCCTCATCTCAACCCTGATAGCAAGCTTGCTGGGTGTGCCGGCAGGGGTTTTGATTGCCTTCAAAGAGTTCCGCGGCAAGCGATTCCTCATCACCGTCCTCAATACGCTCCTTGCTCTGCCCACCGTCGTCGTGGGTCTGGTTGCCTATGCCTTTATTTCCCGAAGGGGCATCCTCGGGATCTTGGATCTCCTCTATACCCAAACCGCCATGGTGCTCGGCCAAGTGATCCTCATCTTCCCTATTGTGGCCTGCCTCACCATTGCAGCTATCAGCCGCATTGACGACCGATACAGAAAAACGGCCATGACCTTGGGAGGCACGCCTTTTCAAACCGCCCTGATCGTGTTGCGAGAGGCTCGCTTCGCTGTCATTGCAGCCATTATCGCCGCCTACGGTAGAGTCATTGCCGAGGTGGGCATAAGCATGATGCTCGGCGGAAACGCAAAAGGCTACACACGGACCATGACCACGGCTATGGCCCTTGAATACGACAAAGGGGAGTTCATCCTGGGCGTGGCCCTGGGGATGGTCCTCCTCTTGATCAGCTTCACCATGAACGTTTTCTTCAACGCCGTGCAAGGAAAGAGCGGAGTATAATGCTTTTTTCCATCAAGGACCTGACCAAGGTATACGGCAACAGGACGGTTTTGAATCTGCCGGACCTGGTCTTCGAAAAGGGACGCATCTACGCGCTTGAAGGACCCAACGGATCGGGAAAAACGACCCTTCTTGAGATACTCAGCTTACTCATGCCGCCGAGCACAGGTATCATCCTTTACGACGACAAGAAAATCGACTTTGCCAATTCAGACCTTACACCCATTCGCAGAGAGATCGTGATGGTCCAGCAGCACCCCGTGCTTTTCACCACCACGGTGTACAAGAACCTGGAGTTCGGTCTGAAAATCAGGGGCATTTCCAAAATGGAAAGGCAGAGAATTGTTGAGGAATCTCTTGATCTCGTTGGGATGCAGGGCTTTAGTCATGCCCTGGCTCACAAGCTGTCCGGCGGTGAAACCCAGAGAGTGGCCATTGCCAGGGCCCTTGCTTGCTCACCCAGGGTGCAGGTTCCCTCCACATACGAAAACATCTTGGCCGGCAAGATCGTGGTGGACCAAACCGGCCGAAGTCGGTGCCTGATCGGGGAAAATCTGGCACTCTCCTTGAAGACGGAAAAAAAGGGTTCCGTGAAACTGACCATCGATCCCTCAAGGATCACTTTGCTCACACCTCAAGAAATCCGGGAACACGAAAACCTTTTCCAAGGTAGGCTCACGGAACTTGCCGAGGATCAGGCGCTTGTGCGGGGTGTGGTCAATATCGGGATTCCCATCTACGTGCTTCTCTCTGGAGAGAGCTTGAAAGATAAGGGACTCACTGTAGGGGATGCAGTGACGGTCCTTTGCCCTCCTGAAGCCATTCACGTGTTGTGAAATCCAAGTAATTGAGGAATGGTGGAATTGAGGAGTTCAGGGATTGACGATCGACGATTCACGAATTACGGAATTGGGGAATTCAGGAATCCAGGAGCTAAGGAATTCAAAAGAGGGTGCTGGGTGTTTCGACTAATAGATGACCCCCTCTTGAATCCTCAATTTCTCAATCCCTGAATTCCCAAGTAGCCGTAAGATCTTGGCCTTAGACCATGGGGCTTTTTCTTCAGCCCGGTGAGGATTCCTTGAGAACGATAAGGACTTCCTCTTTGGTCCTTTTCTTGTTTCCGGGCATTTCAATGCCCGTGTTTTTCCTTAGTTCGATGCGGTGGATTTGGTATTCCCCTTCCAGGTGCTCCAAAAGACACCGCTTAATGTGATCCTGGGCTTTTTCCCCGTCCGAAAAAGCGATTCTTTTCCGGACGCTCACCGTTTCTTCAAGCTCGAATTCCGCCTCCCTCTGGTCCCCCTCTTCGACCAGCTCGTTCAGACCGTCCCCAGGGTCTTCATCTTTTTCTTTTGAGGATATGAAGAAATCGGCGACGTTTTCCAATTCTCGGGCGTTGCCTTTTTTTGCCATGTCCGGCTCCTGGACTTGTAAAAGCCCCAAAGGCTCTGGATATCCCGCCTCGCTCCCAGTCCCTCTCACAAGGGCCTCTGCAGGCGATGGTTCAACAATCTAATCGATTACGGGAGCAGGGAAACGAATCTACAGAGCCATGGCCTGCTCACCCATTTCAGCCATGCTGGCGTACTCTTCCGTCTTTTTCAAAAACTTTTGCGCCGTATCCGACTCGCGAACACCACCTTGCCCCAGGACTTCATTTGCCAAATCTTCATAATCCCGGTGGCCTATGGCACGCTTATCGTATTCGCCTATGGGCAGACCGTGATCCACTGTCTCCCTCAGCGGGGCTTGATGTCATGGTCCAGCTTCTCTTTGAGCATGACGACCAATTCCATCAGCTTGGATACGCCGCGAAGGGAAAAGAGGCTCAGGTCTATGGGTATGATCACCTCCTCGCAAGCCCGCAGAGCATTGAAGCAAAGGTGGCCGATGCTCGGGGGGCAATCAATCACAACAAAATCATAGGGTTTCTTGAGAAGCTCCATGGCATAGCGAAGGCGGCTTTCCCGGCCGTCAACCCCCGCAAGCTCCTGCTCAAGGGCCGTCAGTTTGGCATTGGAAGGCGCCAGGTCGAAATTTTCTCCTACAGGGATCAGAACATCTTCAAACCGTGACACAGGGGTTGCCGCCGGGCTGACAACGTCATACATGGTTCTTTCAAGATCGGCGGGTCTGACATTCAGCCCCATGGTCGCATGGGCCTGAGGATCAAAATCGATCAGCAGAACCCTGTGGTCTCTTCTGGCCAACGAAGAAGACAGGTTAATCGCGGTAGTGGTTTTCCCACATCCCCCCTTTTGATTGGCACTGGCAATAACTCTCATGAAGCCCCTCCTTTTCTGAATTTTGTGTGACCCGTTTGATTTTTGTCACATAGGTGAG
>JARRRH010000257.1:0-4383 GCA_037380925.1 Deltaproteobacteria bacterium
GCCTTCGACTACATGGTGAAGCCCGTAGAAAAAGCACGACTGATCGCCGGGGTGAGGCGGGCCATCGAGATCCGTGAATTGCAGCGGGAAAATCGTATGCTGAGGGCGCATGTGCTTACGGGCCAGATTGAGCACCCTGAGGCCTTTTCCGACATTGTTACGTGCAGCCCGGCCATGCGATCCATCTTCCAATACATCGAGGCCATCTCCACAAGTCCCCGACCTGTCTTGATCACTGGGGAGACCGGTGTGGGCAAAGAACTGGTGGCCCGGGCGGTTCACGCCCTGAGCGGGCGCAAGGGACGTTTTATCCCGGTCAACGTAGCAGGATTAGACGACAACGTTTTCGCGGACACCCTGTTCGGGCACAAAAAAGGGGCTTTTACAGGCGCTGATCAGGCGCGTAGCGGGTTGCTGGAACAGGCCTCAGGGGGCAGCCTTTTCCTCGACGAGATTGGAGACCTCCATGCGGCCTCGCAGGTGAAGCTTTTGCGACTCCTACAAGACGGGGAGTTCTTCCCCCTTGGATCAGACGTGCCGAAGCGGTCGGATGCCCGGGTTGTGGTGGCCACCAATCAGAACCTCGAAGCCTTGGAAGCTTCGGGGAATTTTCGCAAGGACCTATACTACAGACTGTGCGACCACCACATCCACATTCCTCCTCTTCGGGAACGCTTGGAGGATTTGCCTCTCCTTGTGGAACACTTCTTGGAGAAAGCTTCAAAAACCCTGGACAAGAAGAAACCGACGCCGCCGGACGAACTGGTCACGCTCCTTTCCACCTATGATTTCCCGGGGAATATCCGGGAGCTTGAATCCATGCTGATCGACGCGGTGAGCGCTCACAAAGGGGGCAAGCTCTCCATGGAACTTTTCAAGGGACACATCTTTAAGGATCGCATTCCCCGTGAGCAGGCCCTGCCGAAAGAGCAGCAGACTTGCATGACCTTCCCTGAAAAACTGCCCACCTTGAAAGAGGCGGAGGGCTTGCTCGTCCGTGAAGCCATGCAGCGGGCCAATGGCAATCAGTCCGTCGCGGCCTTGTGCCTTGGCATATCCCGGCAAGCGCTGAACAAGCGCCTCAGAAAAAAAGGACCCTGACCTTCATACACCCTCAAATAAAGGTGCAACTTCTTTTGCACCCGTAAACCCACTGTGTAAGAGCTAAACCCATTGATTTCAAGAGCATAGGACAAATCCAACACAGCCCTGTCAACCAACATTGCACCCTTGTTCCTTGCCCTGCCCACCCAAGTAAACTCGAAAATGTCACTCCCAGAAGAGGACCACACCTTGTCCTGCGTGAGGCTAACCTCTTAAGATTCCCTCGGTTTCCTGTGAAATGGAATCAGGTTTTTCCTCCTTATAAGCCGGTCGTCGGATTCTTCTTACCATTTGTTGGAACAGGCCTTGCTATTTAATGCCGCGTTCCACTCCTATCCCCTCGGTGCAGCGTCTGCCTCGCCTCCCTGTTCCGGCAGGGGCAAACTCGAAAAGGAGGCGGGGTTAGAAGGAGAATGAATGATGGGAAAACACCACTCTGTGGGATCATCAGGACCATTTATTATCGGCATCGACGCAGGGTCTGTGAGTGTCAATGGTGTCGTAATCAATCAGCACAAGGAGTTTGTCCTCGAGACTCCTTACAAGCGCCATATGGGTCAAGTTGAAGAGGCGGTTGAAACCTTGATTCAGGATCTCCATCAAAATTTGGGAAAAGAAAACATCCAATGCATCGCATTCACGGGTTATCACGGAAAGACGCTCAGCGAGAGGCTCGAAGTATTCTATGAATACGAAACCATCAGCCAGGTTCTCGGCGCCCTTTACGTCAAGCCGGACGCAAGAACTGTGATCAGCATGGGCGGGCAAGACACCTCTCTTTCGCAGATCAACCATCACGAAGGCGGCTGGGAACTGGCTCACTTCAACGCGAACGGACCTTGCGCTTCAGGGACAGGATCCTTTGTTGATCAGCAGGCGGAGCGATTGGCCACAGCGCTCTATGAGCGGCGAAAAGAGATCCCTCCGGATCACATTGACAGGATTCTGGCGGATTTCATGGCCTTGGGGCTCACAAGCCAAAAACCCGCGGATGTGGCGTGCCGGTGCACCGTATTTACCAAGTCCGACATGATCCATCTCCAGAACAAGGGAGAGAGGCTGGAGGACATTATCTTTGGGTTGCATGTAGGCAATGCCAGAAACTACATGAGCACCATTGTATCGAACCGTGTGCTCCACGAGCCGGTTCTTTTTATTGGGGGTCTGTCTTTGAATGCTCTCCAGGTAAAGGCGTTCAGGAAATATTTCCCCCGTCTCATTGTGCCCGACCACAGCACCTCTATCGGGGCGCTCGGTGTTGCCCTGCAAGCGTTTGAATCGGGAAAAAAGGAACGGGTTGACCCTATTAAGCTTCGAAGCCCGGACAGAGACCAATCCTATTCCCTGCCTACGGGAGCAAGGCTCAGGATAGTCCGGACCACTTTTCCGGAGATAAAGCCCACGGTCAGGAAAGGGGGACACAACAAGATAAGCGCTTATTTGGGGGTGGATGTCGGGTCAACCACCACGAAGTATGCTTTGATCAATGGGGACTGCGAGATCATCCACAAGCGCTACGTCATGACCCAGGGCAGACCGATTGAAGTGACTCAGGATCTCTTGGGCTCGCTAAAAAAAGACATGGGCCACAGGGTAGACATTCGAGGGGTCGCTGTCACCGGCTCGGGGAGGAATGTGGTGGGTGATTTTCTCAATGCCGATTTGGTCATCGATGAGATTACAGCCCATGCTCGGGGTGCGGTGAAGATCGACCCGCAGGTGGAAACCATTTTCGAGATCGGCGGCCAAGACGCCAAGTTCATAACCATCCGCAACGCCTACCCCATGGACTTTGACATGAACAAGGTCTGTGCTGCGGGAACGGGCAGTTTTCTTCACGAACTGGCCAACAAATATGGCATCAACATCGTGGGGGAGTTTGAAGAGATTGCCCTTTCTTCAGAAAAACCGGTGAAGCTGGCTGAAAGGTGCACTGTTTTCATGGAATCGGACCTGGTGTCCTATCACCAAAAAGGGGTTGCAAAACAAGACCTTATGGCAGGGTTGTGTTACGCCATCGTGCACAACTACCTCAACCGCGTGGTGGGGAAGAGGAAGATCGGTGAAAGGGTGATGTTCCTGGGTGGCCCTTCCCTCAACAAAGCGGTGGTAGCGGCCTTCGAAAACGTCCTAGGCCGCGGGCTTTTGGTCCCGCAACACCGGGAGGTTCTGGGCGCCTACGGGGCGGCTATCCACGTGCAAGAAAAGATGATCCTGGAAGGTCGAAAAAAGAGCCGTTTCCGGGGCTTGGAAAGTGCCGTCAACGACCGAAGGGAGTATGAGGAAAGGATTTGCCGTGCCGACCGTCACTGTCACAATCAATGTAAACTGAAAATTTATAACTTTGGAGGTCGCCGAAGCATTTGGGGAGGCGAATGCGGCCGCTATGAGTTGACTCGCTCCGGGAAGCATGGAAAGCAAAACCTCTTCGAATTTCGTCGGAGAATCTGGGAGCAATTCATGGAAGGGGTTTGCGAACCGCTAAGTGACAAACCGGTCATGGAAATCGCCGGACGACCGACGGTGGGCATGCAGCGCGCTCTCTACGGGAATTTCAGCAGTGTCCTTTGGGCGCATTTCTTTGATCGGCTAGGGTTTCGTTTGGTGCTCACTCCCCCGACAGACCATGCTCTCTCGAAAGCTGGCATTGAAACCGTGCTTGCGGAGACCTGCTATCCGGTCAAAGTGTCCCATGGTCATGTCAAGGCTCTCATGGGACAAACAAGATACCTTTTTCTTCCCACCATGATTGACATGTCGACACCTCGACCGGAAGAAAGAGGGTTCCTTTGCCCCATGGTCCAGAGCAACAGCTATATGCTCCAGGCTGCTTTGGAAATGGATCGGCCCGGTGTTTTGAACCCCGTCATTCATTTGAAACGCGATCCGCAGACACTTGCTCTGGAGATTTTTGAGCAGCTCGGCAGGAAGCTGGGCATCAAGAAAGGTCAGGTGAGAGCAGCGCTCCGCGAGGCCATGGACAAACAGGATGGTTTCAGAAGGGCGCTTTATCGGGAGGGACGGAATTTGCTTGAAAGCCAACCACCGGATGAACCCGTCGTGGTGGTCACCGGCCGGCCCTATAACCTCTATGACGAGCGTCTCAACTTGAGGCTCGGGGAGAACTTGGCCAGAATCGGTATTGTCGCCTTTCCTATGGATTTCATAGATGCCTCTTCCCTCATTCTATCGGATTTGCTGCCCATGTACTGGGGGCTGGGCGCGCAGATTCTAAAGACTGCAAGATGGGTAAAATCCATGCCGCACTATTTCGGCCTC
>JARRRH010000258.1:0-4365 GCA_037380925.1 Deltaproteobacteria bacterium
TCTGCCGGCTGGCCGAGCGGTGCGGCATACGAAGAAACCGGAGCGATGCCCGGCACACCCACAGCCACCGAGATACCCTGGCAGGAGTTTTTCATCGACGAGCGGATTCAAAAAATCATCGGTATGGCGTTGAACAACAACCGCGATCTGAGAGTGGCCGTCTTGAATGTGGAAAGAGCACGGGCACTTTACGGAATTCAAAGGGCAGAGCTGTTGCCCTCTCTCAGTGCGCTGGGAAGTTGGCACAAAGAACGTGTTCCGGCTGATCTTTCGTCCACAGGAAGCAAGATGACCTCCGAGCGATACGATGTCGATCTGGGCATCAGCTCCTGGGAAATCGATTTCTTCGGTCGTATCCGCAGCCTGAAAGACCGGGCACTCGAACAGTACCTCGCCACAGAGGAGGCCCGTCGCAGCGCACAGATTCTGCTCGTGTCCGGAGTTGCCAACGCGTATCTGACCCTTGCCGCAGATCGAGGAAACCTCAAACTGGCGGAGACCACCTTTGATACGCAGAAGGCCGCCTACGAATTGATCAAACGCCGCTATGAGCTCGGGCTATCCTCTGAATTAGATCTTAATCGAGCACAAACGCAGGTGGATACAGCCTGGAGAAACATCGCTATTTATACGCAACTTGCGGCGCAAGATGAAAACGCATTGAATCTTCTGGTGGGCACCACGGCTCCGATAAGGGGCGAACTCATGCCCGAGGACTTGGAGAGCGTCACGCCGCCCAGAGAAATCTCCCCTGGTCTGTCCTCCGAGGTGCTCCTGCACCGGCCGGATATTATGGCGGCGGAACATCAGCTCAAGGCGGCCAACGCCTATATCGGTGCAGCCCGGGCGGCTTTCTTTCCCCGCATTTCTCTGACCACCGCGATCGGCACCGCGAGCAGCGAGCTCTCCGGCCTTTTCAGCTCCGGCTCAGGCACGTGGAGCTTTGCGCCGCAGATCTTCATGCCGATTTTTGATGCCCGGCTGCGGTCCGCCTATGATGTCACGAAAACAGAAAAGAAAATCACCCTGGCCCAATACGAGAGTGCGATTCAGACCGCGTTCAGGGAAGTGGCCGATGCCCTTGCCGTACGCGGAACCGTGGACCGGCAGGAGTCGGCACAGCAATCCCTGGTGGATGCTGTTGAAAGAACCTATCGTCTCTCCAATGTACGTTACATCAGAGGAATTGACAGCTACCTGAGCGTGCTGGATGCACATCGTTCCCTTTATGCGGCGCAGCAGGGACTTATAGCCATCCGCCTGGTAAAGCTCGTCAATCAGGTGAGGCTTTACGCGGTATTGGGCGGAGGCGGAGGACAGGCTGCACCCGAACAAAGCGGGGCATTATAGAGAAATGTTCAACCTCATTCCTGTCCAAAAACGGTTTCGCGATGTTGCAGGGGCATGGGGGTCTCTTTTCAAAAACGAGGGGAACCGGGGGCAAAGACTCTTCAGAAAGGTGCCCCCAAGGCGGGCGGAGACCCTCATCAATCCATTCCATGGAAGGCTTTTCACGGCCGTTTCCGCAGGAGGCCTTCCGCCCGCCTAACGCATGGCCTTACACTGTGTGCCGGGCAAACCCTTATGCAACTAAGAACCTCATTTCACAGCTATTTTGGACACCAGTGGTTCAAGCTTAGAGGTCGTGGGGCGCAAGAAATTGAGCCCCTTTGGAAGGAACAACACAATCCCATATTCAAAGAGAGAAAAAGAGAAAAGGAGAGCTCCCATGGAAGAGCAGGTGCCTGGGGGGTACAACGGTAAGATCCTTCGCGTAAACCTGAGCAAGGAGCGGTGTACCACAGAGAAGATCGCCCCTTCTTTTTGCAGGAAATACGTGGGAGGGACCGGGTTTGTGGCTCACACCTTGCTGACGGAACTCGTGCGGGGCGTTGATCCCCTGGGCCCCGGCAACAAACTCATCTTCGCCCTGGGGCCCTTGACAGGCCTTGCCTTGGGCGGATGCGCGCGCCATGGGGTGGGAGCGAAGTCCCCGCTTACAGGCGGGGTGGCCAAATCCGAGGCAGGGGAGCACTGGGGGTCGCAGCTGAAGCGGGCCGGGTTTGATGCACTTATTCTTGAAGGAAAGGCGCGGCGGCCTGTGTACCTCACGGTTCAAGACGGGGAGGCGGAGCTGAGAGACGCTTCTTCCCTCTGGGGCCGGAAAACCAAAGAGACCCAGGAGGCCATCCGAACCGAGTTAGGCGATGAGAGGGTGAGGGTTGCCATGATCGGCCCGGGAGGCGAGAACCTCGTGAAATACGCATGCATTATGCACGGGCCTTTTGATGCGGCAGGCCGCGGGGGCTTGGGCGCGGTCATGGGTTCCAAGAATCTCAAAGCTGTGGCCGTAAGAGGAAGCCGCATGCCGGCTGTCCACGACAGTGAAGGAGTGAGAGGGGTCGCAGGGTGGTTGAAAGAGAACCTCTTTTTGGTCACGGGGTTTTCTGAATATGGAACAGGGTCTCCCATGGCCCAGTTCGAAGCTCTGGGCAATCTTCCGGTCAGGAATTTCCGTGACAGCGGTTTTGAGAGGGTGAACAACATCACGGCCCAGAACCTCAAGGAAACCATCCGTGTGGGGATGGAAGCCTGTTTCGCCTGTCCGGTCAGATGCAAGAAGACGGTGGAGTGCACCCGCCCCTACCGAGTGGACCGGGCCTATGGGGGGCCCGAATATGAGACCCTCGGGGCCCTGGGCTCCACCTGTGGAATCGATGATCTGGCAGCCATCGCAAAGGGAAGTGAGCTGTGCAATGCCTATTCGCTGGACACCATTTCCACGGGGGTGACCATCGCCTTTGCTATGGAATGCTTTGAAAACGGTCTTCTGAGCTTGCAGGATACCGGGGGCATAGAGCTGCGATTCGGTAACGGCGACGCCATGGTGAAGATGATCGAGCGCATCGCCCGCAGAGAGGGGGTCGGAGAGGTTCTTGCCGAAGGCTCGAGCCGGGCAGCCCGGAAGATTGGGAAAGGAGCCGAAGCTTTTGCCATGCAGGTGAAAAATCTGGAAATACCCATGCATGAACCCAGGCTCAACAGTTCACTCGGCCTCGGGTACATGGTCAATCCCCACGGTGCCGATCACATGGACAGCCTGATTGATATTTTCTTTTGCGCCTTGACCAAGAGACCCGATGTGGTGGTCCCCGATGCCGTGCCCATGGGCTTCGAGCCCGCCCCCTTTGAGGGCATAGGCCCTCGAAAAGTCGCCCTTTTCAAGGTGTTTCAATCCAAGAGAATCATCCTCGATTCTCTTCTCTGCTGCCACTTTCTTCCCTACTCATTCTCGCAACTGGCGGAATTGACCTCCGCGGTGACAGGCTGGGAGACGAGCACCATGGAACTGTGCAGAATGGCCGAGCGCATCCTGACCATGTGCCGGCTGTTCAACGTCAGGGAAGGGCTTTCGAGCGAGCATGATCGCTTGCCGGAAAGGTTTTTCCATCCCACCAAGGAGGGGCGCCTGGCCGGAAGGGCTTTGATCCCAGGAGAAATGAATGAGGCCAGAGGGTTCTATTACTACCTCATGGGGTGGGTTGAGAGGGGCGTTCCCTTGAAGCAGAAACTGGATGAACTCGGCATAGAACATTTGGACGCAAAAAAATAAACCCTCGAGGAAATGACAAATGTCAAAGCTCAAATGCCAAATCGAATCTTCACCCTGTTGAATAATCAGGTTCTTGACTTTGACTGGTTTCGAATGGCTTGCCTTTATACCTACTGCGTTCCGTTCACTCGGAACTACGCATTCAACAGGGTCTAATGACAAAAAGGAGGGGGTTATCCTATTTTTGGATTTGGGATTTTGACATTTGGAATGGCCTTGCTCCAACACCCCACTGCTCTAAGAAAGCTTGCTGTTTGGCCCAGGACGCTCCAATCTGGATTGGCCCTGAGGACCGGATCTATCTCAAGTCCCAAAAACCGGGCCGAGGGAGTCAAGTGTGTTTATTTGTCCACACCTGTGCTCGGGACACAACAGGAACCTGGCTATAAAATGCTTGAATAAAGTGTGATAACATTTCGAGATATATAATATTATTCTTTTATTTCACAGTTTGGCACCAGTATTGCTGTTTCATGATCAAGGGGTGTCGCAACCCCTCAAGTTTCGGACGGTTTGCCGTGGAAAGGGGGTAGTCCGATGACTGACGACGCGGTTAACATGTGGAGTGTTTTTGCAGTTGGGTTGGCAATAGCGATTGTACTCTTCCTGGTCATGCATCCTTTGAACAGTCTCTCCTGCGAGACCGGTTCTCTGTGCTCCTTGCTTACTTTTTTCTGCTCGCACTGATGTCGCCTGCTCGCCTCACTTGCGCCTGAGCCCCTGGGCAACGAGCTGTATCCAGGGGCTGTTTT
>JARRRH010000259.1:0-8728 GCA_037380925.1 Deltaproteobacteria bacterium
CTTTCCGTCGCTTCCGATACGGGCGGTTCTATTCGTCTCCCTGCTGCCTATTGCGGCGTTGGGGGGATCAAACCCACTTACGGCCGTGTTTCACGTTATGGTTTGGTCTCTTATGCCTCTTCCCTGGATCAGGTCGGCGCCCTGGGCCGGACCGCAGGGGACTGCGCCCTTCTGTTGAACGTCATCTGTGGGCACGACCGCAAGGACAGTACCTCAGCGGACATCAAGAAGCCCGACTTCACCCGATCTCTGAGCAAGGGCATCGAGGGGGTCCGGATAGGCCTTCCCAAAGAGTATTTTGTCGAAGGCTTGGACGGCCACATAAAGGAGAAGATATTCAAAGCCGTGGACCTTCTGGCAAAAAACGGCGCTCACATCATCGACGTTTCCCTCCCCTACACCCAATATGCCATCAGCGCCTATTATCTTATAGCGACCGCTGAAGCAAGCAGCAATCTTGCCCGCTACGACGGTGTCAAATATGGTTTCCGATCCGGGGAAGAGGCCGGGGATTCCGGCGAAATGTATGAGGGAACAAGGAGTCAGGGGTTTGGAAAAGAAGTGAAGAGGAGAATAATGCTGGGCACCTATGTCCTGTCTGCCGGATATTACGACGCGTACTATATCAAGGCCCAGCAGGCAAGAGCCCTCATCAAGGAGGATTTTGACAAGGCTTTCGAGCGTGTCGACTGCATGGTTACGCCCGTTTCGCCCTGCCTGCCCTTCAGACTGGGCGAGAAGATTGCCGAGCCCCTGCAAATGTACCTCGTTGACATTTACACGGTTTCCCTGAACCTGTCGGGATTGCCGGGCATGAGCATCCCCTGCGGTCACCTCGACGGGTTCCCTGTGGGCATGCAAATTATTGGAAAGCCGTTTGAAGAGGAAATGGTGCTACGGGTTGGGCACGCTTACGAGGGGCTGAGAGAAACGGGGGAATAATGGAATACTGGAATATTGGAATGATGGGGGAATGGGCATTGATCAATGATCATTAATCATTGAACATTTAGCATTTTCCCAATGACCAGCGCCAAATGACCAATGTTAAATGACCATGGACTATGACGTCATCATCTGTTTTGAAACTCATGTGGAGCTGAAAACAAAGACAAAGCTCTTCTGCGACTGCGCGGTGACCTACGACGCCCCACCCAACAGCCACGTGTGCCCGGTCTGTACAGGCCAACCCGGGGCTCTTCCCGTGCTCAATAAAAAGGCTGTTGAGTATGCCATTCGAGCCGGGCTCGCTCTGAACTGCACTGTCAACAGAAGATCCCGTTTTGCCAGAAAGAACTACTTCTACCCGGACCTGCCCAAGGGCTACCAGATCTCCCAGTACGAACGGCCTTTCTGCCAGGACGGCATTTTGGAGATCATGGGTGATAACGGTCATCCTTACCCGGTCGGGATTAAGCGCATTCATCTGGAGGAGGACGCGGGAAAGCTTGTCCACTCTTCCAGTTCTTTTGAAGCCTCCGATTACAGCCTGGTGGACTACAACCGGGCGTGCGTTCCTCTTCTTGAAATCGTAGGCGACCATGAACGAAATCCTATCCGTTCATTGCAGGAAGCGCGCACCTACCTGGACAAACTGAGGCAGACATTGAGATACATCGATATCAGCGATTGCAGCATTGAAAAGGGCCAGTTTCGCTGTGACGTCAACGTTTCCCTTCGCCCGAAAGGCTCCCACATCTTCGGTAATCGAGCAGAAGTAAAAAATATGGCCTCATTTAAATTCATCATGGAGGCCCTCGAGTTCGAAATCGAAAGACAAGCGGAGGTTCTGCGCTCCGGCGGAGAATTGATTCAAGAGACAAGGCTTTTCGATGAGCAAAAGAGAATCACTCTCCCCATGCGCAGCAAAGAGGATGCGCCTGATTACAGATACTTCCCTGATCCGGATCTGGTGGAAGTGGATCTTGATCTGGAATTCATCGAGAAAATCAGAAGGGGGATGCCTGAGCTACCCGATCAGAGGGTAACGCGGCTTGTGGAAGAGTTCGGAATCTCTAAAAAAGAAGCGCTTCTTTTGACGAGAGACAAGCACGTGGCCGATTACTTTACAGCCTGCGCCGCGCTCACCCAAGATAAGAAGAGGCTGAGCCGCTGGATCATCAACGAGCTCTTTATGCTGCTCAAAGCAGCCGCTCTCCCTGTTCAGAAGTGCCGTATCTCTCCGAGAAATTTAGCGGACTTTATCACCCTTCTCGCCCAGGGTGAAATAACCGACAAAGTGGGCAAAAGCGTCCTGGAAGAAATGTTTCGGAAAGGGGTCAGCCCAAATACGGTGATTGCCAGAGATGGGTATAAGGCCATCCATGATCACCAGGTGCTGAAAAAAATTCTGAATGAAGTGTTTAAGGAAAATCCTGAGGTGGTCTCTCAGATCCGGGAGGGAAAAACCAAACTCACCCACTATCTTATCGGTCAGGTCATGAAAAAAACCCAGGGCAAGGCCGATCCCAAGACCATCCGCGAACTGATCGACAAGAAGCTGCGTTCGTGAAAATACCCCAACGTTGCCCGTCACCCATGAGTTCCCCTGTAAAGAGAGTGGAGGCATTCGCCCACTCAAGGCTTTCCTGTAAAGCACAGGGGCAGGAAGGCTTTTCTGAAGTGACTGGTGGGAGGGCGCTGTCTTTTCATGACTTATCCATGGGGGAAACCGCAGCCCCGAGCTTGTCGAGGGGAATGCGGAGGGGGCAGAACTCCCCCGTGGATAAGTTATTGGAAAAGACCAGCCCGGGAGCCTTGGAACGCAAGAAAAGTTTTCCTGCCCCCGGGACACACGAGGGTGACGGTCAGTTTTTGAGGGGAGACAGGGGGCACTGTGTTTCCGGTGCACTCCCTGTCAGAGTCTCGGGAGATACCTTTCGATTTCGAACTGGCTGACATGCGTCCTGTAATGGTCCCATTCGATCTTCTTGTTCTCAATGAATTTGTTGAAGATGTGATCCCCGAGAACCTCTCTCACCAGTTTGCTCTTTTCTGTTTCAATAGTGGCCGCATAGAGGTTCCCCGGCAGATCGGTTATGCCGTGCGCCCGCCTTTCAGCAGGATTCATCTCAAAGATATCCTCTTCAATGGGTTCGGGGAGCTCCATCTTTTTTTCAATCCCGTCCAAGCCTGCACCCAACATTACCGCGAAAGCCAAATAGGGATTGCAGGCCGGGTCGGGGGAACGGAATTCGATACGGGTGGCCATTTCCTTGCCCGGTTTGTACATAGGCACCCTGATCATGGCGGATCTGTTTCTCCGGGCCCATGACACGTACACAGGAGCCTCGTACCCGGGCACCAATCTCTTGTACGAGTTGACCCACTGGTTGGTCACAGCCGTAATCTCCGGTGCATGTCGCATCAATCCGGCAATATAGTGCTTGGCGATTTCCGACAACTGGTACTCGTCCTTCGAGTCATAGAAGGCATTGCTCTTGCCTTTGAACAGAGACTGGTGCACATGCATGCCGCTGCCGTTTTCCCCAAAGATCGGCTTGGGCATGAATGTCGCGTAAACACCGTGCTGTCGCGCGATTTCCTTGACTATGAGACGATAGGTCATGGTCTTATCAGCCATCCTCAAACCTTCATCGTAGCGCAAATCAATTTCATGCTGGCTTGGCGCTACTTCGTGATGGCTGTACTCTACATCGATACCCATGGCCTGCAGCGCAAAAATGGTGTCTCGCCGAAGGTCGCTGCCCAAATCAATCGGCCGGGAATCAAAATAACCGCCCGTATCTAGAATCTCTGTGCAATTGGGGTTCTTGAAATAGAAGTACTCCAGTTCAGGTCCGACGTAATAGGTGAAACCCTGATCCGCAATCTTTTTCAAAAGCCTCTTGAGCACCCACCGCGGGTCCCCCTCATAGGCGGTTCCGTCCGGATTGAGAATATCACAGAGCATGCGCGCTGCCGGGCGATCTTGGCCTCTCCAGGGTACCAGCGCGAAGGTCGTGGGATCCGGTTTTGCAATCATGTCGCTCTCCTGAATCCTTGCGAAACCCTGGATGGAGGATCCGTCGAAACCCATGCCTTCCGTAAGGCCCTCGTCCAGCTCAGAAGGCGTGACAGCAAAACTCTTTAGGACACCCAGAACGTCCGTGAACCAGAACTGGATGAAACTCACATTTTTATCCACCACCACTTTCATGACATCGGCCGGCGTCTCACATCGAACAGGTGTCATGCCGACAAGCGTCTTCTCTTCCATTTTACAAACCCCCCTTGTTCCTAAATATTTGGCCCTCCGTTGAGGGCTCAAACTTCCTTAGTGTTTACGTTGGCGCTTCCGCCCATTAAGGAAGAACCGATTAAGAAAGCCATGTCGAGTTCGGCTTATGACGCGGCTTCCCTTCCAACTGGGTGCTCACGACCCGGTGATTCATCGAAGATTTTGCATGCAGGATAACCTTTGCCTACCCGGGACACACGCTCAGCAGAGAGCCTGATCCCAGGCTGCCCAAAGAGGAGCCGTTTCTATGAGACTGCGAGAACTGTCGATCATCCAGTACCAGAATGTGAGCACCAAACCTCATCTTAACCAGCTCTGGCTCTCTCTCAATGCCTTCGAAAAGCAAATGGACCACATATCTAAGAACGGCTTCCGGGTACTTTCTATGGATGCCGCCCTTCAGTTTATGACGAGGGTAGAAGAAATCAGGAAGACACGTCCCCTTGCCCTCACCTTTGATAACGGGTACAGGGATTTTTATGACCATGCTTTCCCCCTTCTTGCTCGCCATGCATACCCGGCCACAGTTCTCCTCTCACCGCAGAAGGTCGGCACCTCTTTTACCGCGGGAGGGGAAAAGGTGGAATACCTGAGTTGGTCCATGATCGAGGACTTGGCGAAAAGCGATGTCATCATCGGAGCTTACGAAGATCAGAGGCGGAACATTAATGACATCCCTGAAGAGACGGTCCAAAAGCATATCACAGAGTACAAGAAAGTGATGGAAGACAGACTTGGCGTTCCTATCCGTTACTTCGGGGTAAAGGAAGGGGTTCCCAAGCCCGAGATCCGAGACCTTCTGATTTCCGAAGGATACCGCGCGTTTCTCACGGAGTGCCCTACGAATCAGAAGCCGGATCTGTATGCCGTTGGTAGAATCCAGGTTGATGATGACGACTTTAATATTTTTCTCACCAAAATATCCAGAACCTATCTCTTTTTCAAAGACAAGAAAAGCTGGAAGTACATCCGAGAGTACGGTCTGGACAAAGCGGCGCACAGACTGTCCGAGGCGTATGAGAGAATAAGAACAGGCTCAAGGCACAAGGCTTAAGGCATAAGGCAACAAACACGTGACCATAACTTAAGTCGCTACATTCAACATCCATAACAGTGCAGTGCCTCATGATTCGCGTGCTTCACATCCATACCTTGCCTGTCATCAGCGGCTCAGGCATCAATACGTTCCTGTCCATGCGGGGCATGGACAAATCCCGCTATGCTGTGGAACTGGCTGTTGCCCCCGGGGCCAGCCACTGGGCCCTTTCAATGACGTTCCGGCTCTCCTGGATCTATATGCCTTTCTTAGAAAGCAAGGCTACGACGTCATCCATACGCACAATTCCAAAGCGGGGTTCATAGGGCGACTGGCCGGCAAATTGGCGCGAGTGCCTGTTATTGTTCACACTGTTCATGGTTTCGCGTTTCACGACCAAGAACCGCCTTGGAGGCAGGCGCTATTTCGGAATATGGAACGGTTTGCCGCCCACTGGTGTGACAAAATGGTGTTTATCTCCCAGCCCCTGATCCACTGGGCGTTGGAAGAAGGGATCGCGAAAAACAGCAAGATGATCAAAGTTTACAGCGGCATCGAGCTGGACCGTTTCCACCCCGTCAGGGCGGAAGAAAAGAAGAGAATCAGAAAAAAGTGGGGAATCGGACCGAGAGATCCTGTCATCGGCATGGTTTCCAAGCTCTGGGAAGGAAAAGGGCATGCCGTCCTCATTCAAGCCTTCCGCGAAATCAAAAGAGAGATGGAACGGGCCAGGCTGGTTATTGTCGGAGAAGGATACCTTCATGGTGAATTGATTGCTTTGGTGAATCGGCTGGGACTAAAGGACTCGGTTCTCTTTACCGGCTTTCAGATGGATGTCTTCGAAATCATAGCCACCTTTGACGTTGCCGTCCTCCCCTCGTTTTTCGAAGGCATGGGAAGGGTCCTGTTGGAGGCCATGGCTATGGAAAAACCGGTGGTGGCCAGTCGGGTGGGAGGCATCCCCGACCTGGTTGAAGACGGGGTCAACGGCTTCCTGGTAAATCCGGGAAGAGTCCGTGAGTTGAAAGGGGGGCTTCTGAAAGTGCTCCGGGACAAGAAGCTGGCAAGAAAACTCGGAAAACAGGGGAGGAAGAAAACCTCGGAGCGGTTCAGCGCGGAGATCATGGTTCAGTCCATTGACAGGATCTACCGTGAACTCTTGTCCGCGAAAGGAATTTCTCTTGATGCGTAAAATTTTGTGGCAAACCTTTTTGGGCATCCTTCTCCTCTTTCTCATGTTCCCCTGGGTGAAATCCATCTATTTCAACGCCGGGTTGAGGTGGCAATACATCCTGGTCTTTTCTTTTGTGGCGGCCTATTTTGCAACGCCCTTCTGCCGCGCTCTGGCTGTGAAGGCTCAGATTGTGGACAAGCCGGACTGGCGGAAAATCCACTACCACCCTACCCCTCTTCTCGGCGGCGTGGCGGTTTATGTGGCCTTCACCACGGCTCTCTTGCTCAACGGCGTGTTTCTTCCGGGCATGAAAGTGCTTCTTCTCGGGGCCACTCTGATCTTTGCGATTGGACTTGTTGACGACATACACCCTCTCCCGGCCCTTCTGAAGCTGGTTTTCCAGGTCCTCATCTCTTTCCTGGTCGTGCTTTGGGGAGATGTTGAATTCACTTTCTTCTACCACGCTAGCTGGGCCCCCCTCGTCAATATCCCCCTCACGGTGGTGTGGATTGTGGGCCTGACCAATGCCATGAATTTTTTTGACGGCTTGGACGGTCTGGCCACGTCTTTGGCCGTTATCTGTGCTTTTTTTCTCGGGATTATCGCATTTAATACCTATCAGCCGGCGATTGGATGGTTTGCGGTTGCCCTTTTGGGAACCTGCCTGGGATTTTTGCCTTACAACTTCAGGATGGGCAAATCCGCCCTTCTTTTTCTCGGCGATGCAGGAAGCACCTTCATGGGCTTTACCCTGGCCGGACTGGCGGTCTTAGGCCAATGGTCCACCACGAGCCATTTCGTATCTCTATCCGCCCCAATTTTAATATTTGGTGTGCTCATTTTTGATATGGCCTACGTCAATTTATCCCGGATCAAGAATCGTCAAGCCAGAAATTTTCTTGAGCTTCTGACCTGTGTCAACAGGGATCACCTGCACCACCGCCTTCTTTTCCTGGGTTTCGCGCACAAGGAGGTGGTGCTTGTCATATCCACCATGTCCGTCTGCTTGGGTATGAGTGCCGTGATCATCATGCATCAGAGGAGCATCGAGGCACTTCTCGGGCTGTTGCAGGCAGCCCTCATCATCGGCCTGATCGTGACCCTGATGCTCAAGGGCAGGGACCGCACACCAAAAGAAGGGGATCGAAGGATCTTCAGGAGGCGCCGTGAAGATCGCATGGACGACAGCCCTTGAACCTTCCCGTAATAATTCCCAGATAAGGAGCTCAGGGAGGAAGCCTTTTCTGAAGTGACTGGCGAGAGGGCGCCGTCTTTTCGTGACTTATCTCTGGGGGAAACCGCAGCCCTGAGCTTGTCGAAGAGAATGCGGAGGGGGCGGAACTCCCCCGGAGGTAAGTCACAGAAAAGACCAGCCCGGAGCCTCGGAACGCAAGAAAAGGCTTCCTCCCTGAGCCTCATGGTTCGAAACATACCGGCTCTTCTAGACCCCGCACCGGTAGAGCCTATCCGGGTCCTCCACCTGAAATGGGGGGTTAGTCAGAACTCATTGAAGTTATTTACGGGACGCGATACTCGCTGCGTGGGGTGATGCGGCTGATACCCACCATAACCAACACGGAAAGGAAAACGGGCAGCAGGCTCAAATAGTGCGGCCCCAAAACCTTTTCAAGGAGAACCTGCCCTGATTCGGTGAGCACAGACTTCAGAATCACTCCCCCCTGCACCTTGCTCAGTACGGCTGTCCCTCCGCCGATCACCACCGCCCACAGGGCCCCGGAGGCTGTGATCTTCATCTTATCCCGAAAAAAGCTGGCCAGAGTCGGGAACACGACTCCGCCCACAAAAATGGTGTAGCCGAGGAGCAATGAAGAAATAATCCCCTGTTTCTGGCTAGCCATAAACCAAGCCAGGGAACGAGAAGGCGAAGCGTCTCCGGCAGCGCCGCCTCAGGGGCAATGGCGGGGAATTTGCCTCGAGCCAGCATGCCGAAAAAAGCCAGCAAAAAAGAAAGGGGAATCACGATCAGTGCCGACTTTAGAGCTGCTCTGCGAGCCACATCATGATCCCTGGCGCAAAGGACTCGGGAGTATATGTCCGGGCCGACCAGGTAGGGCAGGCCCACGATCAGAGGATAGAATACAAGAACATCATGCCAGCCGAATCCTTCTGAGATGGGAAAGCGGAAGTGTCCATGAGGGATGTTTCCCCAAACACCAGCGCCGGAAAGGGTCAGAAAAGCCAATGCCAAAAGAAACCCGCCCAAGAAAAGCGTGAATTGCCAGAAGTCGGTCCTGATGACCGAAAGCTGTCCTCCCCA
>JARRRH010000260.1:0-4362 GCA_037380925.1 Deltaproteobacteria bacterium
AATGGGAGCCATCTATGTTGACTCCCTGGAAAGACCGTACGGGTTCCGTGGGGAGGACCTTTCGTTTTTCATGGATCTGAGTCAACGGATAGCCTCTTCCGTGGAAACGGCCCAGTTGACCTCTGAGCTGTCTGAGAGCGTCTAGAAACTATCCTCGGATGGTTAAAGGGGAGGATGCTCAGATCCCTCCGATCTGTTTGAGCTTCTGATCCCAGAATTTCTTGTGTTGTTCTCTCCAATTCGGTCCGCTAAACTGCTTGCTTTCGTCAAAGAACGCTCCCAGCCTGTCGAACCACCTGACCCACGGATTCTTGTTTTTTTCTTTGGCCTCTATAACGTCTGCTACAAATACATCGATCTTGCTTATTTCATCTTTAGGAACGTAGTAGGAAGCTCCCTCCTCCGCGGATTTCTTCAAGGTCTCTTTGCTTAAAGCGTGGGCGGTGAGCATGAGAGCAGGAATGTCTTTTTCCTTTGCAATCTGGAGAAGTTCGAATCCCTTGACGCCCATGATGTCAAGGACTGCAACATCATAGTACTCTGATTCAAGGAGTTCTTTTGCTGCTTCGAACGTCGCGGCACGGTCAATCATACAGTCACTCAGAAGTTCCGTCAAAAGATCGAGAATGTCGGGTTCGTCATCCACTATCAGCACCTTTTTCCCTTTGAGCCATTTTTTTGTTTCCATTTCATGCCTCCCTTTGAAAATTCGCGCTAATCTTTTGGATATTAAACCATTTGTTAAATCCGCTCACGGTCTATTTTATCCTCAGGCACTTGTAAGATATGCTGCATTGTCTGTTTGTCAATGGAATGCAAAGGGGTGAGGAAATTTTTAACCATGCTTACTACTGCTTGTCAATCTGCTTAATCTCCTTCAGCATCTGATCAAAATGCTTTATCATGCCGCCGTGGCTCATCAAGACCTTTCCTTGCTTGTTCGTCACTATCACATAGGGCGTGCTCGGCACTCCCAGGGCCTGGAAAACCTCGTAGTCCGTGTCGAAGACCGCAGGAAAGGAAACGCGGAACTTCTTCTTGTAGATTGCAACTTGCTTGCTTTCGTCGGCGAGCGCAACACCGATCATCTTGACGTCCTTGCTCAGGGCCGGGTCCTCTTTGATCGCATTGTACAACCTATTAACTATAGGCGCCATCTTTTGGCAGATCGGTCAGAACACGCCGAAAAACTCGATAATGACCAGTTTGCCGCAGACCTGAGCCAGGGTAAAGGGCTCAGAACCCTTCAAGCACAGGTATTCTTGATCCGCCTTGTCGGTCGGGCCTTGCAGCTTGAACGCAGGAAGAGTGGTACAGACGGGAATACCTCTCTTTTCCGCCGCATGGGCTGCAAAACAGGAGAAGCCGAAAACCAGGAGCGCAGCAAGTAGAAGAAGATAGCGATTTTCCCGCATGCCCAGACCTCCTAAAGACAACCAAAATGGAGTGAAACTATTCTGATTAGGACTTAAAAATCCGCTGATGTCAAGCCTAATTGGATTCCAGATCCTTGCCCGGAATGCGGGTTTGAACGAATTATCCTTTACCGGACTGCATGTTGGAGATCGCTTCATGAGCGTTTGCAAACGTTTTTGAATGAACATTCCTGTCCAAAAACGGTTTCGCGATGTTGCAGGGGCATGGGGATCTGACCCCCATGCCCCTGCCTTGGCGATGAATAAAAAAGGGAGAATGTTACTGAAGGTGGATGTCCATCAGAGTTTAGATTATAAAATTCTTGGAGACGGAAACAGAGGTAGGGGCGATCCATCGAAATGTGCTTCGACAGGGAAAGAGAAACTTATATTTTTGTGGACATCCTCTAAATCCTGGGCGATTATATTTCCCTTCACAACCACAGGAGGAGAGAATGAGCCCTAAAGGGAGTGTTACGGGCTGGAAGTATGGAGCCCTTGCGCTCTTATTCATGTCCCTATCTGTACAGCCAGTCCCTGCATTGGCACAACCACAAATTCCCAACGGCTACCAGCTTATGACGCACCCGGGGATAACGGGCGGGCACCTGGTGGCGACTCGACCCGGGACAGGCTCTGCAACAGCCTTGCTGGCGCGGGCTTTAAAAGAAGTGGGCGGGTTCTTCCAGTGGGGGCCGGAGGCCGTTGGAGGCTTTCGAGATGACGCAGACCGGCGAGCTGAAGTGTTCTTCAGGGCGGATCTTCAAAGGTCACCGGTAGGGGGAATCGCATACGCCATTGTGGGAGGTGGGACCGGATATACGGGATTCGTTTTTGACAGTCCCCAGACGATCCGGCAAACCTTACCGCGGTTGATGCAGCTTTCCGGCCCCGCAGCGGGTGCTCCAGTTCCCCCAGTGTTGAATTGGCGGGACACCCCATTCCCGGACGGTAGCGGCTCGATGAGAATTCCGGATGGATGGGTCATTACCTTTGCACAGAAAGGTATGGCCTCAGCTGAGGGGCCTCACGGGGTGATAGAGCGTGGCATATGGACGCCCGTCTACACAAGAGCGGCAGCTGCGCAAATGCCCGGCATCGGGGGCATGCCTATGCCGGGGCCTGTGTTTGATCCGATCGATCCGGTCACGGCTTTGCAAGAACATACAGCGTATCTCAACATGGCAAACCAGCAGCGAGGTATACCGACCCGGAGGATCCTCCGCCTGGTAGAAGCCGCGCCAGCACCACCGGTTCCAGGATACTCGCAGGCGGCCTACATCGATTACGAATATGAGATGTCCGGTAGGCGGTATCGATGCATTCAGTACGTCATGTTGGGCAACGTCAGCGTGGCTGGGAGCTGGATCTTCTACACCACGTATGTCGCGTCTCCTTCTGAGACTTTCTCACAGAATCTCCCCATCCTTCTCCAGATCTGGGGCTCGTCGAGAACGGCTCAGCACGTGCTTCAGGAACGTATTGAAAACGCCATGCAAAGCCTTAGGGAGGCCGGCGAGATCTACAGATAGGCTACCGGGGGTCAGGATAGAGCCCAGCAGAGGATGCACGACAAATGGATCGAGGTCATCCGGGGGACGCGTATATTGGAAGACAGCTTGACCGGGGATCGGCGCAGTGTGAACCTCGCATGGTCTAAGGATATCGTCCGGAAACTGAATGACTTTGAAGGGTACGATCGGTACCGGGAGATTCCCCTCTGGCAGCTCAATCAGTAACTTGGAAGATCACCCCCTCACCGACGGTCCTCCCAGGAATCCCATTTTGGCCTTCCCCTCTTTGGAAATTTTTACATGAACTTCTGGGACACGAGACTAGAAAATCGCGCTCAAAATTGCAGGCCGGCCAACACCGAGTTAAAAATCTGGCTTATTTGCTGAACATTTTGCTCAGGCCCCATGACCTGGACCCAGAGGCCTCCGGCGCTGATGAAGGCGTTCATGGAGTGCATGGACATCCCGGAATTTTGATCACGCATGGTGTAGGCAATGAAGCGCGCCGGCCTCCCTTTGACATCCATGGGCTGCTCAGTGTCTATGGTGGCGCCCATCTGCCTCAACATGCCGGGGAAGTTTTGCTGCTGCATCTGGAACACCTGATCCTGGGTGACTGTCATAATGCTGACCTGGCACATGGCTGCCGGAAGGCTGAAGTTGTAAGTGGCTCCCATGGGAACGGCTCCCTGAGGAAGATTGATTCGGAAACGGCCGAGAGCGTCGCTCAGGCTCTGGCCGCCGCCCGATGGAGGGGCCCATGCCTGAGAGGGCGGGGCGGACTGCGAGTGAGGATACTGCTGCTGTTGTTGAGGGGGATAAGATGGGGACTGACTTTGGTACTGTGGCGGATAGGCTTGCTGTCCGCCTGGCGGACCCCACTGGCCCTGGGCAGATATAGCAGTACCCAGCAAAATGATGAATACCAGAACAGAGAAGAGACGAGGGTGCTTTATTGTTTGCATGGTCAGATCCTCCTTGCGTTTTAAATGGGGCTTATAATAGACTTGTGTTCACGTGCAATCAAATGATTTTTATGAGCCGAATTGGATGGTCGTAAAACAGGAAAAGAGCATTGGGGGGAGGAAAAAAGTTGGAGACTATTCGATGATGACACGGGAATTACAGGATGTTGCCGTCACGGTTCTTGACAATAAGCGCGGATTTCATTATTTAGTGATTCTTTGCATTCCACTATACGAGGAGTGAAAGCATGGAGATTGAGACCCAAAGCAGAGTGGACATGTGCATGCAGTGTGGAATGTGTTCAGGAAGCTGCCCTGAAACAGGGATAACCCCTTTCAACATACGGTTGCTGGTAAGAAGAAGCCATCTCAAACGGGCGATAGAAAATTCGATCCCCTGGTACTGTACGTCTTGCGGTGAGTGCACGTTGCGATGCCCCCGAGATGTAAAGCCTTTGGATATGATTA
>JARRRH010000261.1:0-6926 GCA_037380925.1 Deltaproteobacteria bacterium
ATTCCATTCCTGTGTTCATTGAGGGGATCAATGTGGAGGAGCGGAAAATAACGCTCGGCCCCGCTGATTCGGAAGATGAAAAGCATTGGGCACGTTTTGTCAAAGGGTCGGAGAAACCCTTGGGTATTTTGGGTGAGAAGCTCAAGCAGGCCCTGGAGGAAAAAGAATAACCTTCCAATATTCTTGACAAAAAAACAATTGCGGTTTATTTTGACATGTGCTCTGGTAGCCGGGCATGATGCGTGGAGGGATTACTTTTTGAGAAGGACGAAATGATTAAACTCTACCTGATGGACGGGAAATCCGAGATTCAGTCTTTCGATCTTTTTAGGAACGTGTTCACCATCGGGCGGTCTCCGCAAAACGACATTCCCATCCAGGACAAGTACGTGTCGCGGCGGCACATCAAAATAACCAAGCGAGGAGACAGCTTTTTTATCAAAGACTTGGGGAGCAGGAACGGCACTTTTGTAAAGGGTAAACAGCTCCCCAAAGGCCATGAGTTTGAAGTCGAGGAAGGGGTGCCTATTATTTTAGGAATGAGCCTCGTTTGTCTTGGCAAGGCGTGTCTGGAAAAAGTGATGCCTTTTGTCGATTCCCTTTATGACCCGGACTCGGACGAACTGAATCAAATCAAGGGCTTGTCCACGAAAGACAGACCCCTGACGGCTCAAAAAAATATGGAGACCATTTACAATGTCGCGCGGTTGTTGAGGAATTCCCTGAGCCTGGAAGAGATTATGGAAAAAATCCTGGGCCAGGTCTTCAGCCTCCTCCCAAGACTTGATAGGGGTTTTATTCTCCTCGCAGACAGCAGAACAGGAAGAATTACCCAGGTCTTCCACTTATCCAAAAGCGCCGGAGATGAGATGTCATCCTGTTACAGCCGTTCCATTGTGGATCGTGTCCTGCGGGACCGCAAAGCCATCTCCATGCTGGATACTTTCAGCGAAGAGGAGGTGAATCTTTCCGAAAGCATCAAAGCGATGAGGATCCGGTCTCTTTTATGCATCCCAATGGTCAGCAATGCGGAGATCAGAGGAGTCATGTACTTCGATTCCATACGGGAGCCTCATGGCTTTCGAAAGGAAGATCTGTCTCTGCTAATCGCCCTGAGCAGCCCTGCAGCGATTGCCATTGAAAACGCACTCCTCAGGTCAGGCGGGCAGGTTGTCGGCATGAACTGAAATCCTGTTGAATATTTTCCCGAATGGTGTAAACAGAAGAGTTTCATCCTGCCGCCGCTTACAAGGAGCGTATTATGTTGCGTATTTTATCGGGTATCCAGCCCTCCGGTGATCTTCACATCGGCAACTATTTTGGGATGATGAAGCCTATGATTGAATACCAGGAGGCTTCAGAGCTTTATTGCTTTATCGTGAATTTCCATGCCATGACATCCGTCAGTGACAGAGAGCGCCTTGCCTGGGGGACCATGGAGGTCGCTCTGGATTTTCTTGCCTTGGGCTTGGACCCTGAGAAGGCTATTTTTTGGGTACAATCGGACGTGCCCGAAGTGACGGAGCTGACCTGGATCCTGAACAATGTCACTCCTGTGGGCCTTCTCCTCAGGAGCCATTCTTACAAGGACAAAATCGACCAAGGCATTGCTCCAAACCACGGCCTCCTGTCTTATCCGGTCCTCATGGCCGCAGACATTCTTCTTTACCAGGCTGACCGGGTTCCGGTAGGCAAGGATCAGCAGCAGCACTTGGAGATCACCCGAGACATTGCCATGAAGTTTAACAGCACCTATGGGGAGACCTTTGTGATTCCTGAGGCGGAGATCAATCCCAATGTCCCGACTGTTGTGGGAACGGACGGCCGCAAGATGAGTAAGTCTTACGACAACACGATAGAGATATTCTGTGAGGAGAAGCTCCTGCGGGAAAAGATCGCAAGAATTGTGACGGATTCCACGCCTGTGGCTGATCCAAAAGATCCTGACAAGTGCAACCTCTTTACCACCATATCCCTTTTCCTGAACGACCAAGAGAGAGCGGACCTGGCTGAGCGGTATCGTCGTGGAGGGCTCAAATACAGTGACGTGAAAGCAGATCTCTTTAAGCGGATGCTGGCGTTCTTTCGGCCTGCCAGGGAAAAGCGAGAAGAGCTTGCCCGTAATCTCGACTCTATTCGGGATATTCTGAAAGCGGGTGCAGCCAAAGCGCGCACAAAAGCAATGCCTACCTTGGAAAAGGTGCGGGAGAGGGTGGGCGTCATTTATTAGTCCTATTGGTTCTTGTGCAAATTCGATTTTTCTTTGCACGAAATTTCCCAGAAAATCCCATCCTCCCTTGCTCTGTGCTCATGCGCCGCGGTCCATGCTCTTGGAGAGGACAAGGCCATGCTAGGTAGAGAATGGATAACATACAACTCCCGTGGAACCAAAAGGGTTATCGTGACCAAGCAATTACCTGGGGACCGGTGGCTCGAGGTTCTGCGTGGAGCCGACTGCCGGGTAGACATCTGCACCTCCGAGGAGGTCCTCAAATCCGGGGAGATTGAAGCGGCCATAGGAGGCCGCTGTGACGGGGCCATTGGGCAGTTGACAGAGGTATGGGGCAAAAACCTTTTCGCGGCCCTCCAAAGGGCGAACGGCAAAGTCTACAGCAACTATGCCGTGGGTTACAACAACGTGGACGTGGCAGCAGCCACGGAAGCGGGAATCCCGGTGGGGAATACGCCCGGCGTCCTGACCGAGACCACAGCCGAGATGGCCGTAGGACTCACCTTTGCAGCCGCACGACACATGATTGAGGCGGACAAGTATATGCGGAGTGGACGTTTCAAGGGGTGGTTGCCGGGCCTATTTCTGGGCGACCTGTTATGGCGAAAAACCGTAGGTATCATCGGCATGGGGCGAATCGGTGCAGCCTATGCCCGTATGATGGTCGAAGGCCACAAGATGAATGTGATCTACTATAACCCTCACCCAAGGAGGGCCTTTGAAGAGTACATTTCAGCATACAGCGTTTTTCTCCAAGAGCAGGGAGAAGAGGGGGTAGGGTGCCGCAGGGCCGAAACAGTGGACGAAGTGCTGCGAGAGGCGGACGTGGTGAGCCTTCACACTGTTCTAAACGACACCACCCACCATGTCATTAACCGGAGGAGTCTCGCCATGATGAAGGAGAACGCCATCTTGGTCAACTCCAGCCGAGGACCTTTAATTGATGAAGCGGCCCTTGTGGATCACTGCTGGCAACATCCGAATTTCCGGGCGGCTCTCGATGTGTTCGAGGAAGAGCCGGACACGAAACCCGGTTTGAAGGACTTGGACAATGTGGTGGTTCTTCCTCATATCGGATCAGCCACCGGTTGGACCCGGCAGGGCATGGCCATTCTGGCAGCTACAAACGTGGCTGCTGTGCTTTTGGGGTATCCGGCCTGGTACGATGAAGACGCCTCCCCTTTCCTAGGGGACGATCCGCCCAAAGCCGCCCCAAGTATCGTGAATGCGAAAGAGCTGAACATTTGAGCAGTTTGAGCAGCGCGGGAGGCATGACATGTTCTTCGGCTTTATGGGAAAAATCTTGAGGGTGGATCTACGCAGCGGAAAAATTTGGGAAGAAGTATTGCGTGAAGATCTGGCCAGGAAATATGTGGGGGGCGTGGGCATTGCGACCAAGTATCTCTACGATGAGGTGCCGAAGGGTGCTGATCCCCTGGGCCCGGAGAACAGGCTCATATTTATGGCAGGTCCCCTTGCGGGAACCTCATCAGCAAGCGCGAGCAGATACTCGGCGGTGGCCAAATCCCCTTTGACCGGCATATGGGGCCATGCGAATTCGGGCGGAACCTTTGGGCCGGCCCTCAAGAGAAGCGGGTTCGACGGCATTATATTCCAAGGCATTTCACCGGAGCCCGTGTACCTGAAGATCGCAGATGGGAAGGCGGAGTTAAAAGATGCGAAGCACCTGTGGGGCAAGACCGTGCCCGATACCGAAGATCTCATCCAGCAAGACTCGGAAAAGGATTACACTATTGCGTCTATTGGGCCTGCAGGGGAAAATCTTGTCCGGTATGCCGGTATCATGAACAACAAGCATCGGGCGGCAGGGCGGTGCGGATTGGGAACGGTCATGGGGTCCAAACGTTTGAAGGCAGTGGCATGCGCAGGAAAAACCCCTATCCGCCTGGCGAACAAAGATATCTTCAGGGAAAAAGCAAGAAGACAGATTGAACTTCTGAATGAGTCCATGTTGAAAGTGGGCTTTGAGGCCTTCGGTACCAATATGGTTTCAGACATGGTTAACGCCCGAGGCGGATACCCTACCAGGAATTGGGAGACCGGGGTATGTGAAGGCATTGAAGAGCTCAATGGAGAAGCACTGACAGACAGGGTTCTTGTCTCCGGAGTATGAAACGGTTAATACTCTAGGGGCTATGTGCGGTGTCTCAGACATGAATGCGGTGACCATGGCCAACTACCTCTGCAACGAATACGGACTCGATACCATATCAACAGGATCCACGATTGCCTTTGCCATGGAATGCTATCACAAGGGGATTTTAACAGAAGAACAGACCGGTGGGATTGTGCTCAAATTTGGAGACGCAGATCTTGTGGTGGCGCTGATCGAGAAAATAGCGAAAAGGGAGGGAATCGGCGACCTTTTGGCTGAGGGGACAAAACAGATCTCTCTACGATTGGGTCAGGGATCTGAACGCTTTGCCATGAATGTGAAGGGGCTCGAGCTCCCGGCCTATGATCCGCGAGCAGCCAAGATCTGCGGTCTCGGCTATGTGACTGCAAATCGTGGCGGAGACCATATTACCGGGTATGTTGAGGGGCCGACTTTTTTCGACACCCCCTTTCTTTTAGTGGATGACAGCAAGATTGAGAATGTTTTTGTTGCCAACCCAAGAGAGGCCAAGGTGCTGGTGGATATGGAGAATGCCCTCACCATGTTTGACGCTATTGGAGGATCCGGTTGGGATCTCAGCGTCCATGATTTTAGGAAAAGCGGGGAGAGGATCTACAACCTCATGAGAGCATTTTGCGTAAGAGAGGGAATAACCAGGGACGCGGATGTGCTGCCGAGGCGGCTGATGGAGGACCCTCTGCCGGAGGGACCGGCAGAGGGGATGGTGATTGACAAAGACACCCTCGAGATGATGAAGGACGCCTACTACGAGCTTCGTGGATGGGACAAGAAAACGGGCATCCCCACTCCGGCTAAACTGCGAGAGTTGGAGCTGGATGATCTGATTGGCGACCTGTGGGAAAAACGACAAGCTGCAGGCTAGCGTCCGAATTTGAAGTGTACCGTCGAGGTACGGCGCGAAGCGTTGAGGGGCAAGAAATGAATGGTTAAACAATGCATTAAGCGGAGCAGTAATGAATTATTCAGATAAGCCATGGCTCAAGAGCTACAAGCTGGGTCCCTACAAGCTCAAAGAGACGTTGAAACCCTACCCCATAGTTCCTTTGTACAAAGCCCTGGACGAGGCAGCCGCAAAACATCCAACAAAAAAAGCGATTCAGTTCAGAGGGAGGAGCTTGACTTATAAGGAGCTGAGAATCCTCGCAGACAAAATATCCGCAGCCCTCACGGATGTGGGCGTCAAGAAAGGAGACAAGGTCTGCATCTTTCTTCCCAATTGCCCGGAATTTATCATGAGCGACTGGGGTGTGTTAAAAGCCGGCGCCGCTGTGGTTCCCACAAGCACCATGCGTCCTGATGAGGGTCTTCTACATGAAGTGGGCAGTTCTCAGTCACTCGTGGTTGTATGCGGGGAGAAAGATCTGGAACGGGTGAGGGCTGCACAGGAGAAGAGTGATATCGAGCACATCATTGTCACTCCCGATGACGGTTATGATGTTGGCGAGTTGAGGGTCAAGGATCTCCCAAAAGGTGTTAGCGACCTCCGAAAGTTACTGGCCCGATATGATCCAACCCCGCCCGAAGTGAAGATCGATGTGGAAGAGGACCTCTGTGAACTGGCCTTCACGGGCGGGGCCACAGGGGCGCCTAAAGGGGTCATGATTACCCACTTCAACAGATACACCAATCTCACCCAAGGTCTGCCCTGGATGCTTTCGCCCTTCTCGAACTCAGTGATAGGCAAAGCCTCTGTGTACATCACCGTACCCCTGTTTCATGCCTTTGGGCACTCTACGGCACAATTGGCCGCGTACTGGGCTTTAAGGGTGATCCTCGCCCCTGATCCGAGGGACAATGAGGATATTGTGCAAACCATGAGAGAGTACAGACCCTTTCTGGTGCCAACTGTTCCCACGCAGCTGATGCGAATGGCACAGGGAAAGGTGGGGAGGATGAATGTGCTGTGCATGTCTGCCGCGGCGCACCTCCCTGAAGAGATCCGCCAGGCCATCAAGAAGGAGATCGGAAATCCTGTTGCAGAGGGATACGGTCTCACGGAGACCGGCCCCATCGCCCACATGAACCCCTCAGCCTTCTCGAGAATGACGGGGTTTATGGCCGAAGAGAAGCGGAGCTTGGGGATTCCTGTGCCTGACACGGAGTGCAAAATAATAAACCCCGAAACAGGCGAGGATGTTCCGGTTGGTGACAACGGGGAGGTCATCATAAGTGGGCCTCAGGTCATGAAAGGATATTGGCCCGACCCAGGCTCAGGGCTGAGTGAGGGAGGGTGGCTGCATACCGGGGACATAGGGAGCATGGATGAGGATGGGTACTTTTATATCCACGACAGGGTCAAAGACATGATCAACATATCCGGGATGAAGGTCTATTCCACGACTGTGGATGAGGCCCTGTTCAAGCACCCGGGGGTGCTCATGGCCGTTGCGATTGGAATTCCAGATCCTAAAAAGCCGGGGAGTGAAAGGGTCATGGCGTTGGTGCGACTCAAAGAGGGGTATAAAGGCAAGGTGACAAGGGAAGACATTGTGGCCACTTGCAAAGAGCATCTTACCCCCTATGCCATTCAAAAGATAG
>JARRRH010000261.1:6945-7851 GCA_037380925.1 Deltaproteobacteria bacterium
CAAAGATAGTGGAGTTCAGGGAGGACCTTCCTTTAACCGTCACCGAGAAGCTGTGGAAGAAGGAATTGAGAGATGAAGTCGTGGCTAAAATGAAAGACAGAGGCGAGATTCATCAGAACCGTGTGGAGGGCGAGAGATGACGGTTTATCAATACTGTACACCGGAGTGGCTCGAAGAGCTGGAGAAGGTGTATCAATCGGAGTCCAAGTACGAAGAGCAGTTCAAGAAACTGTCTTTGGTCTTGTGTTTTCGGGTTCAGGCGCAGCCCTCTTGGGGAATCGGGAGGGACATTATTTTCGGCACCAGCTTGCATGCGGGTCAGCTAAAGAGCATGAGGTTCTACAGCGAAAAGGATGCGAAAGAGAAAGCCACCTTTATTCTGTCAGCAAGCCCTCAAAACTGGAAAAACCTGTTGCGAAAAAAGGCCAAATTTGTGACCGAATTCATGCTGGGGAAGATAAGGTTAGAGCAGGGGAGCAAGGTGGCCGTACTGAAGCTGGCACCGTTGTCTGATAAGCTGATTGACTTCATGACGCAGCGTGATATTCAGTTTCCTGATGAGATGTCACCGGATGAGCTCGCCGCCTATAAATCGCAGATGGAAGAGTTCAGAACACAATCAGGCGTATAGCGCTCCCACAAGCCCGCACCGGAATTGCCTTGCCTGCCTCAGGCGGCTCGCGACTTCCACCGTATTAAACGAAATCTTATAAAGAACTCCAAACAGTTAGATTGCCCCACATTAACAAAGCATTAAGAAAAGGGCCGGCATCCGGTATCTACACCGCACTTGTGAGTCAGATTTCGAGCTTCTTATCGAGATTATCCTCCAAATCCTGCAATGCCGGACTTCCGGACAGTGACAGGCAGGCTCTGACTCGACTTCGAGATTTCTCATCCCAACCT
>JARRRH010000262.1:0-4351 GCA_037380925.1 Deltaproteobacteria bacterium
CTCCTCGTCCAGTGACCCGAAGCCCTCGTCGATGAACAAAGCTTCCAGGCTGATACCGCCGGAGCGCGCCTGGACCACGTCGGCCAATCCAAGGGCACTTCATCGTGGCCACATAGGGATCGGAAAGCCCGAAATCTGTGGTCAGGGTAATGATGCCGGATGGTTTCATGGCCAGTTTTCCCTGTGCGCGAGCGTAGCCCAGAGCTCTTTTCAAGTCAAGGGCGAGGGCTTGGCATTTTTTGCCTAAAACCGTTGATTAGCAGGGGCATTTGTGCTATGCAAAAACCGCTTCTATGGCTGTGTCCAGATAGTCGACCCACGTTTGGGAGTACCGGAGTATCGGACTGGAGCGTCTGCCATTTTCGATTGTAGATTGACGAATGGGCGGCGGTCCAAAGTTTTTTCTCAGGGCCTGGATTCTTCACTTGCAAGAACATAAAAAAACTTCAGGAAAGGAGATCGGAGATGACCGCAAAACTCATTAAAGGAACTGAGATCAGAGAGGAGATTCTCAAGGAGATCAGAGAGGAAGTTGAAAAAATAAAAAAGGAACGCGGCGTTGTTCCGGGTCTGGTGACCATCCTTGTAGGCGAAAACCCTGCATCCGTTTCCTATGTTACCGGCAAAATTAAGACGGCCAAAGAGCTGGGCTTCAAAGAGGTGCAGGACAATCAACCCGAAAGCATCAGCGAAGAGGACCTGCTGGCGCTTGTGGGCAAATACAACAAGGACGACAGCATCCACGGGATCCTCGTGCAGTTGCCCCTTCCCAAGCACATTGATGAAAAGAAGATCCTTAACGCGATCGATCCGGACAAGGACGTGGACGGATTTCATCCCGTGAATGTGGGGCGGCTCATGATCGGTGGCTCGGAGGTGAAGTTCCCGCCCTGCACCCCTGCCGGAATCCAGGAAATGATCGTGCGGGCCGGAGTCGAAACGAGCGGTGCAGAGGTGGTCGTGGTGGGCCGTTCCAACATCGTCGGAAAGCCGATCGCCAACATGATGCTCCAGAAGGCTCCTAAAGCCAATTCGACGGTTACGGTCGTGCACACCCGAACCAAGGACCTCGCTTCCCACTGTAAGAGGGCGGACATCCTGATTGTGGCCGCCGGTGTTCCAGGACTGGTCAAGCCGGAATGGATCAAGCCCGGGTCGTGCGTCATTGACGTCGGGGTCAACAGGGTGGGCGAAAAGATCAGTGAAAAGACAGGGAAGAAGATTGCCATTCTCAAGGGGGATGTGGATTTTGACGCCGCCAAGGAAATCGCCGGTTTCATCACCCCGGTCCCCGGTGGCGTAGGTCCTATGACCATCACCATGCTTATGAGGAACACTTTGAATTCTCTGAAGTTCAGCCTGGGGATGGCGTGATCGTCGTCATCTTCCCTATCCCTGACGGGATTGAACCTGATCAATTTTTGTGATGAGCGCCTTGAGGTACTTGGCCAAGACAGTGGCGCTGTCAAACCTCTTCTCCGGGTTTTTGGCCAAGGTCTTGTCCAGGATTTGCTCGCAGGGCTTTGGGATCCTCGGGTTTATGGATCTGGGGGAAGGATGTTTGACCTGCGTGATTTGATAGAACAGGTTCGTCAGATTCTTGCCGTGGAAAGGCAGTTGACCGGTCAGCAGTTCGAAAAACACGACACCGAGGGAGAAAATATCGGACCGACCGTCGATGTCGTACCCATTGATTTGTTCGGGAGACATGTAGTTGGGCGTACCCAGGACGATACCGCTTTTGGTCTGTGATGAGGAGACGGCCTTGGCAATTCCAAAATCCGTGACTTTCACCTTCCCGTCTCTTAGAAGCATGATGTTGGCCGGTTTGATGTCGCGATGGATAACGCCCTGGCGATGGGCGTAATCGAGAGCGAGAGCCGTTTCCGAAATAACGTACAAGGCCCTTCTCAGGGAAAGCAGGGAACCTTTGCGGCAATACTTCTGCAGGTTCTCCCCCTCCAGAAATTCCATAGCCATATACGTGAGGTCGAAGTCTTCTCCCACATCGTAGATGGCCACGATGGTGGGATGAGAGAGTTTTCCGGCTATTTCAGCCTCTCTAAGGAAGCGTTCTTTGATCTCCTTTATTTTCTCCTCTTCAAATTCATCTGAGAAGCGGATGGTTTTTATAGCGAGGAGCCGGTTGATCTTCGGATCATTGGCTTTGTAGACAACCCCCATAGCACCCTGGCCCAATTCGCTCAGGATCTCGTAACGGCCCACCGTGGGCTTGATTTCCAAATCTTCCGATACGACGATTTTCCCATCTTGCCTGAACTCGTGGCCCGAGATGGCGAGAGGACCGATGAGTTTTCTGAGCTTGGCGATGCGACTGCCCAAGTCTCTAAAATCACTGTCCGTCCTCGTGATGTACTCGTAGACGGAGACGGCTTTGTTAAGCATTCTTTTCCGCTCGTAGTCGAGCCCGAGGTTGTAGACAATGTCTTTCATGGTGTCATCCAGGGGGCATTTCCTGAACTTTTCGAAAGCAAGGTCAAACAATCCCTGGCTCTGCAAGCTCAGGCCGAGCATTCGGTTCGTCTCAATGCTCTCCTTGGAGGAAATACCCAAGGCCTTTTGCGCAATGATGATATCCCTGATGGAATACTCGGCAAGGATGGTGAGCGAGGCAAGACCGATATAGACCATCTTGAACCAGACATCCAAGGCCATAAAAACAAAAAGGCTGATCAGGAAGACAAAGAATATCAGGGACAGGGTAAAGCCCATCCTGTTGAGAAAACCATAGCGAGGCAGGAAAAAGGCGGCAACAAGGGAAATCAAAAAGAGCATCGCGATCTCGATGATGGGCATAAAGCTGGGACGTTTTAGATACCTCCCATTGATAAGGTTGTCTATGACGTTGGCTGTTAGCTCCACGCTGGGAAGCGCCGGGTCAACCGGGGTGTCCACGGTGGGGGCGCCGTCTGCCGTGTACCCGATCAGAACGATTTTGCCTTCGAAAACAGCAGGCACTTTTTTTACATTGAGGATGTCTACAAAAGAATAGTAAGGGAAGGACCGCCTAGCCCCGCGATACTTGATGAAGACTTCCCCTGACCGGGTCGGAATCAGCGTATCGGTGAGGAGAATCCCTTTGCCTGGAATAATGGCTTCCTCGGGAGATTTGTTGAGTTGGTCAAGGGCTAGACGGAAAGCCAGGGACGGGATGATGTTTCCACGGTAGTCGATCACCAAAGGATGGACCTGGCCTTCCATGGATTTGTCCGGGACCAAATTGATGTGGCCCAAGCCCCGGCTGCTCTCAGCCAATTCCAAAAAGGGGGTGTTCAGCCTGGTTATAGGAACCATGTGTTCGAGGGGCGCTTTGACGCTTACGGTATTGTTCTTCATAAAGGAATCTTGTGGGAATACGAATTCTGTGTCGTAAGTGCCTACGGTTCCAAGCAGCGGGAGATAAATGTTGCCGCATTCTTTAGTTCTCTGGGTGAGAATCCGATCGTGGTCCAAGCGCTCTTCAAGGTTCTTAAGGGTCCCGAGCAGCCACGGGGCGCCGTCCCCGCTGCGCTCCTGAACCGTCCGTTGCAAGTTTCTGATTTCCCGAAGACCTGGGTTTTGCGCTTTCTCGGAGAAAAGCAGGTGCAACCCGATGAGCTTCGCCCCGTTGTTCTTGAGAATGGGGAGCATCTCCGCAATGATCTCCCGCGGCCATGGCCACGGCCCCAATTGGGCCAAGCTCTTGTTGTCAATGTTAACAATGGCCACTCTGTTGCCCCCCAGATTCTGGGGCAAGTCAAGGCGCATCTGAATGCCATAGATGATTCTTCCGAGAGATTCAGAAGGCGCAAAATTGTTTAGCGAAAGGAGGGCGTAAACAGCGGCGATAAGAAGAGCAATGAGCAAGTCGATTTTGTTAAGGGGGAATTTTTCCATGGGACCCATTTTGGCGGCAAAAAAATCCGCCCACGTCGCCTATCGGCTTACTATTGATGCAATGGCATGTCCTAAAAGGAATTGACCGGAGCTTAATTTTAGTATATAAAACTGCCTAAAATCTATTGTCGTTGGGTATAACTTACTATATTAAATCTATCGCGAGTTGTCAAAAGGAAATTCAGGTTCGGGAGGAGAGAGGGGCGGGGAGAATTGCGCTTGAAAAAGGGCGTAAATAGTTTTAAACTAATGACTTATAGTTGGCTGGGTCCTATTCTCACTGGAGGCCCTCCGCACCTCTTGGGTGTGGATGCCTCAGCCCTTTAAGAGGAACAGCCTCAAGGACCCTGGTAAGTCAAAGGAGGTTTTTAGGCGCCTCGAGCCGGAAAGGGCCGTTATTTGTCTTTGTCCGTTGAAATCAGAACCCGGTACAGAAATTTCCATCATGCGGGAC
>JARRRH010000263.1:0-4344 GCA_037380925.1 Deltaproteobacteria bacterium
GTGGGTGAAATCTACGTGAAGTACAACGCTTTCTCGAACAACAACGTGGCGCACTGGTTAATGGACCAGGATATCGAGGTGGTGCTCCATTCTTTTTTACCGGATGGGCGATTTCTACGAGATGTTTTTTGACGACGCCGAAGTTGCATCCCGGATTCTCGGTATTACTCTCACCTCCCGGGGGAGCCTCAACGGCCGGAGAGTCCCCATGTGCGGCGTTCCCCACCATGCATCCCAGTCTTATGTTACAAAGCTCGTAGAGAACGGATGGAAAGTGGCTGTGTGCGAACAGGTGGAGGACCCCAGGCACAGCAAGGGGATTGTCAAACGGGATGTCGTTCGGGTGGTCACCCCGGGTTCCATGTTGGAAGACGGGGAGGTGGACAGCAGGACTTCCCTTTACATGGCGGCTGTTTTCGGCAAAGAGAGCCCGTACGGCCTCGCCCACCTGGATCTGTCCACGGCCGAGTTCCGTGTCACGGAGATCGAAGACTGGGACGAGGTCCTTGACGAGCTGGGAAGGATTAATCCTGCGGAAGTCTTGTTTCTTGAAGGAGACGATCTTCCTCAGCGCCGAGGGGTTTCCTCCTATCGGCTGGAAAAACTGGATAAGGAATCCTTTGATGCAGCCAAGGCGGAAGGGGTGGTGAAAGAACAGCTGGGCGTCCAGACCCTGGCCGGATTTGGATGCGAGGAGATGGAGAGGGGAACCGTTGCAGCCGGTGCGATTGTACACTATCTCCACCAGACCCAGAAGGCCAAGCCCGATCATATCAAGGAGATCACAAGTTATCGCCTCGGAGATTACATGTTTCTGGATGAGGCCACAACCGCGAACCTCGAACTCTTCAAGACCATGAGAAGGCAGTCCGTCAAGGGCACCCTGTTTCATGTTCTGGATCGATCCGTGACCTCCATGGGCAGCAGGGAGCTGAGGCGGTGGATCGGCTATCCCTTGGTGGATATATCCTCCATCCGTCGACGCCTGGCCGCTGTGGCGACCTTTCGGAATGATCGCATATTGAGAGAGCAAATCAGGGAGCAGCTCCGGGGGATTTCGGACCTCGAAAGGTTGAACGGCAGGATATCCCTTGCCAGAGCCAATGCAAGGGATCTGGCGGCCCTCAAGTGGTCTGCCCGGAGGCTGCCTGATATCAAGAGACGGCTTACCGGTTCTGCGAGCGAACGGCTTGCGGAAACTGCGGCGAAGCTCGACACGCTTCAAGATGTGGGGGAGCTGATCGATCGGGCCATCTGCGAGGACCCGCCTGCTTCCATCAAAGACGGCGGCATCATCAGGGAGGGCTACCACGAGGAACTGGATCGGCTGATTAGAGCCACCCGCGACGGGAAGACGTGGATCGCGGAACTGGCCGCCTCGGAGCAGAGGCGGACAGGCATTTCTAGTCTTAGAGTTGGATTTAACCGGGTTTTCGGCTATTATATTGAGATCACGAAGGCCAATTTACACCTTGTGCCGCCGGACTACATTCGGAAGCAGACCCTGGCCAACGGAGAGAGGTTCATCACCGAGCAACTCAAGGAATACGAGGACTTGGTCCTGGGAGCCGAAGAGAAGCGGGTGGCCTTGGAATATGAGATCTTTGAAACCGTGAGGAAGAAAGTCGCCCTCGAGAACAGGCGGATCAAGGAGGTGGGAAGGCTTGTGGCCGAGCTCGATGCCCTGGCCGGGCTTGCAGAGACGGCGGAGCTCAACAGCTACACCTGCCCGGAGGTGACGGACGATGCCGTGATCGAAATCCTGGACGGACGCCACCCTGTGATAGAACAGACGGTCAAAGAGGAAGCCTTCGTGCCCAATGACATTCATCTTGACAATACGGCCCAGCAGTTCCTCATCATTACCGGCCCCAACATGGCCGGGAAATCGACCGTTCTCAGGCAGACGGCCCTGGCCGTGCTCATGGCCCAGATGGGCGGTTTCGTTCCCGCTGCGAAAGCGACCATCGGCGTGGTGGATCGAATCTTCAGCCGCATCGGGGCTTCAGACGACCTGGCCAGAGGTCGGAGCACCTTCATGGTGGAGATGAACGAAACGGCCAACATCCTGAGGCACGCCACCCCGAAGAGCCTGGTTATTCTGGATGAGATCGGGAGGGGCACGAGCACCTATGACGGTTTGAGCATTGCTTGGGCCGTGGCGGAAGCCCTGCACGACAGAGAGGGCAGGGGTGTGAGGACCCTCTTCGCGACCCACTATCATGAGCTGACGGAGCTTGTGAGCACCAAGGAGCGAGTCAAGAACTTCAATATAGCGGTAAAAGAATGGAATGACCGGATCGTGTTTCTGAGGAAACTGGTTCCCGGTGGGACAAGCAGGAGCTACGGGATTCAGGTGGCTCGCATTGCCGGGTTGCCTGAAGGGGTTATTGGCCGGGCCAAGGAAGTCTTGGAAAACCTCCAGGGCGAGGACCTGGACGAGGCGGGAAGGCCCCGATTGGCCCATTCATCCAAACCGAGGGAAAAAAAGGCAAGCCTTCAACTCAATCTTTTCGGCGCCCAGGATCGGCGCCTGAAAAAGTGGTTTCAGAGTCTGGATGTTTCAAGCATGACGCCTTTGGAAGCATTGGTCGAGCTGAGCAAGCTGAAGGAATACATGGACAAGCAGGGCTCATGACAAAGACCCGCAGATTAATCAACTCTCTTTTGGCTCTGGTTTTGGGCATCCTGTTGCTGGCAGGTGTTTCCGAGGCTGCGGGCAAGGCCTCGGGCAATCCGAAAGATCTGTTGAATGCGGGTGATCGCTGTCGGGATGCCCTCTATCAATCCAGCAAAAAAATGAAATATCGCCACAACTGGCTTCGCTGCATCGACCGGTATCGGGACTTGGCCGGTGATTATCCGAAAAGCGACCAGGCGGCGTGGGCCATTTACAAGGCGGCTCTTATGTACAGCAAACTCTACCGGTACTCGGGCCTCGAAGAAGATCTGGACGATGCCGTGGAGCTTTTCAAGCGGGTGGTCAATGACTATCCCGACCACCGTCTGGCCGACGACGCCCAATTCAAGATCGGAGAGATTTACAGAAACGAGAAGAAGGATCTCACCCAGGCCTATGTGGAATTTCTCAAGGTGGATATCAAGTTCCCCTCCGGTGACATGCGGCCCAGGGCCCGGTCCCAGTTGGACGAACTGGGCACCATTCTGAGCCGCCAGGACAGCCGCCACAAGGTGAAAGAAGCCCTCTCAAAGGCAACGGGTCTGGCTAAGGTGGAGAACATTCGGCACTGGTCAACCCCGAACTACACCCGGGTGGTCATCGACCTTGAGAGGCCTGTGAAATATTCCTCCAACCTGCTCAAGGCCGATCCCCGCAACAAGAAGCCACGGCGGCTTTACATGGATTTGAAGGAGAGCTATGTCAGCTCGGATATTGAAAGCTCCATTCCCATCCGGGACGGGTTACTCCAGAGAGCCAGGGCGGCCCAGTATTCGGAGGATGCGGTCCGCGTGGTCCTGGATATCAACAGCATCGACGGGTACAAGGTCTTTCATCTCTACGACCCTTACAGAATCGTGGTGGACGTGCGAGGCGCGGACAGCAAAGGCGAGAAGACGGCGGAAAAAGTCGCAAAAGCGGAAACGAGGCGCCCCAGGAAAGGCATCAAAAAAGCAGCCAAGCCTGATCAAAGCGTGTCTCTTGCCAAGCAGCTGGGACTCAACGTCAGGCGGATCGTGATCGACCCGGGCCACGGCGGGAAGGACCCCGGCTGTTATCACAAGGGGGGCATCAAAGAGAAGAACATCGTTCTCAAGCTCGCCAAGGTACTGGCCAAAAAGGTGGAGCAAAGACTCCACTGTGAGGCTGTTTTGACCCGGACGAAGGATGTCTTCATGCCTCTGGAAAAAAGGACGGCCTTTGCCAACGTGCAGAAAGCGGACCTCTTTATTTCACTCCACATCAATGCACACAAGCAGGCGAACGTCTACGGCTTGGAGACCTATTTCCTGAACATTGCCACCGATGAACGGGCGGTCATGGTGGCGGCTAGGGAAAACGCCACTTCGGAGAAAAATCTCAGCGACCTCCAGGCGATCCTCAACGATCTCATGCTCAACACCAAGATCAGCGAATCGAGCCGACTGGCCCACGAGGTCCAGAGGGGCATCATCGCGAACACGCGCAAACGGTACAAATCGGTGAAAGACTTAGGGGTGAAGCAGGCGCCTTTCTATGTCCTCATCGGCGCTGAAATGCCCGCAATCCTCGTGGAAACCGGCTTCATCACCAACCGCACGGAAAGAAATCGGCTTCTGAGTAATCAGTACCTGAACAGCATCGCGGACGGGATTGTTTCAGGCATAGAAGACTACGTGGATGAC
>JARRRH010000264.1:0-4934 GCA_037380925.1 Deltaproteobacteria bacterium
CAGACAGGATTTTTCTCGTCTAAGTCCTTGATTTTACTGGTGGAGGCGGGGGGAGTCGAACCTGATTACCGTCGTAATTTTGACAATAATATCAACTGGATAATCTGCATCTGAACAACATCCGAACAACATAATAAATTAGTCAACGGGATTCAGTTTTCGTTTTCAACCGATGTTGGGGTGAGCCGCCGGTAAAAAATGGTGGATGAACCCCGTGCAAAGCGAAGCTTTGAACAGAACTGCGACCGGCACCCTTCCCTTTAACCTATGAAAACTGAGATCCGGCCTCGCAATTCTCATGTGTACCTTTCGATCTCATCGGACATGAATCCTAATGCTGAGGTCATGACTTATTTGGAGACTGTCTGAAAAGGCAGATTGAGACAGTTACATCCTCGGGGTCCGTCCCCTTTCTAATCTGTGCCTGTTGGCAAAACGGTTTTTGGTCCGGTTAGAGCCTGTGACTTCTCATACCACTCTTCCGGTACCCCAGCCTGCTTTCTCCTTGTTTTTCTGTTAGCTGAACCCGTAAATGGCGCCGTATCTAAGAATGTTTTCTACGTTATTATAAGGCATATATGGTTCGGGGGTTTGGCTCTTGGAATTTCATGATGATGGCAGGGTGTATTTACTATGAAAGAAGTTACTAGCGCCCTCATGCGAAGGGCGGAGTGAACCTCTCCGACCAAAGGTCGGAGCTTCTATAATTTTCTATTCGAACATTGGGAGCTGCTCTTGAGAAAAGCTATGACGCTCTATATATTTCCTTATCACATCGTCCGTGACTTGTTGAAAATTCTACTGCCCGAAATACTCTTAATTATTCCAACTACTTTGGAAACCGAATACCTCGGTGGAAAAGAAATCAACACGTGAACATGGTCCTCTGCTACTTCGCAGCGATCTATTTCAAAATCAAAATGGCTCGCAATCTCCTCAAAAAGCTCTTTTACCCTTGTGCGAATTCCTTCAATCAAGATTTTCTTCCTGTATTTCGGCACCAGACCAAATGGTATTTGGCTTCATAAACCGCATGGCTCGTTCTTTTCAGGCTCATGCGGGTATTCTAAAGGGAAAGCTCCCTTTCCTCAAGCTTTGCAGAAAACACCCTGCAAGATTTTGAGCAAAGGGCTTTCGCGCTTTTCATCTCCGACCAAAGGTCGGAGCATTCAAGCGCATCTTTCGTAAAAACGGTTCTCGAACAAATCTTAGGTATTATTTTGCCACTAAGAGGAACTTTTTTCTCAAAACTGGCAATAGCTTACACACAGGTGTTCTTCTGGATTTCTCGGCTCTTCTAACAAGCTGATCTCACATGAAAAAATAATCAGGCAATAGGGCTACTTCTGGCACGAAAAGTGTAAAAAAATAGTGGAGTATAGATTAATTCACCTTTATCCGCCGATCAGGCAGATTCCCCACAGAGTATCTTCTCAAATTCCCATAGCCAGATTTCTGCTGGATTGGGTACGCGATCAGCCCCTGAATTGGGCTTAGCGTTGGGTAGCACCTTAACGAGAGCGGAGTGATATGCCTTCCTTTACGTCGCGGAAGCTCCTCCCGTATGATACTCGGTCAGATATGGATCGAGAAAAATCACGCAAACTGCCTCCGGTCAACAAAGCACAACTCCTGGCAGGCGCCTTAAGCCTCACCGTGGGCCTTTTTGTCTACCTGCTAGACCGCCCTGCAGGGGGAGCGTATTTTCTTTATCGCACCGGCACGGCGTTCACCCTCCACGACGCTCTTCCCAATTTCCTCTTCGGCCCATTTGGTGGTAATCTTCCTACTTTTATCCATGTTTTTTCCTTTTCTCTTCTTACGGCAGGACTTCTGGCATGCAAGAAGAGAGGCTGTCAGATCGTCATCCTATTGTGGCTTATCACAGACTGCGCCTTTGAGTTGGGACAGAAATTCGTGAGGATTTCCCCTGACGTGTTTAACGGGATTCCGATCCTGGAAAACACTGGAAGCTTTTTTGTCAACGGGACCTTTGATCCTTTGGACTTAGTAGCAGCAACGGCAGGTGCTGCTGCGGCCTACCTGTTCCTGGTACGCACTATGAAAAGGAGGTGTCTGTTATGAAATATTTGAGGAGTTTCCGTTTTATTTGTCTGATTTTTGTGGCAATGGCCGGCCTGGCAACGATTCTGGCAACCGGAGGGGGTGGAGGTGGAAGTAGCTCCACTTCGACAGATGGTGGTGGCTCTGTCGCTCTCATGATCGCAGACGGCCCGGCAGACGGCTATGAATCTATCACAATCTATATTAAGGAGGTCTCGCTTATACCCGTTGATGAAGATGGCCGTATTGTGGAGATTTTCCGTTCTGAGGACCCGGAAGGGTATCCGGTGAACCTCTTGGACTACCGGGAGGAGGATTTTCTGCTTACGGTGAAGCACGGAGTTCCTTCAGGGTGGTACGAGAAGATCCGGTTGAGAGTCGGAGAGATTGAGTCAGTGGGGGGAGAATGCGATCTCCAGATGATCAAGCTCCCCAGCGGCAAGATCGACCTGAACCCCCGGGAAAATTTCTATGTGAATTGGGGGGAGACACTAGGCATCCGGCTGGACTTTGATGCGAACAAATCCATCAATCTCCATTCCGCTGGCAAATCGGGGAAGTGCATTTTCCGGCCGGTTGTTTTTGTAGACATTGATAATTTGGGGGTCCTGGATCAGTGCCCGAAGATTGTCAGGGGCACAATTGATGAGCTTATTGTGGAGGATTTAGAAACAACCGCATTCTGGTTGGATCTGCCTGGGGATGGAGAACCCCTGGAGGTTATCCTAGGGGAAGACGCGCGAATTTTCGACCCATACGGGTTGCCTGGCTCCCCGGAAGATCTGGAAGTAGGGCAAACAGTCTGGGTGAGGGGAACCCTTGATGAGGGCCGCCTGATAGCATCCATGGTGGTGATCGGCGACATCCTGGTGCTGGAGGGGATGGCCACCAGCTTGGTGAATACAATGGGGCTTTTTTACTTCATTCCGGACGTAGGCGAGGAGATCACGACCAATGGAGCTGAACTGGGCGTGCAGCTCTATGAAGAGAGCCTTGTACTGATCGGATGCGACGATGAAGTCCCCTGGGAGGCTATCCAGAGCAACATGAGAGCACGGGTTGCCGGCAAATATTCCAGCTCGGACGGTCTATTCCGTGCTGCAGTGGTGTTCCTTGGTTCCCAGGAGGTCTCGGGCATGATCACTGATACTCTCCAAGATGTGGACGGCCTCCAAATCACGGTTCAGCCGGATGAGGGAGAGGAAATTACGGTCTTCGTCTCCAATTCCACACCAGTGTATCTGGAGGAGGACGGGCTGGTTTCCAATGCTCTTCTCTGTGCGGAAAAACAGGTGAGGATCCTCATAGATCCTTCGGAGCTGGACCCAACAGCCCAGGTGGTTTTCATACAACCTGATGAGGTAATCGGCCAAGTCAGTGAGAAAAGCGACAGCACTCTGGTCATCAACGGCTACACGGTCCAGGTGCAACCCAGCGCCACGATCCTGGATTTGCGCGGCGGAGACCAAGAAGAAGTGGTTTTCGAGGATATTGAGCAAGGAAATCAAGTCGTTGTCTATGGTACCCTTGATTGCCAAGGTGGCGCATTCTTAGGATTTACCGTATTGATCGTGGATGTCGAACCATAAAGCAAGCAAGGACGATCCAGGAGGTGGGATCCAGGAGGTGGGGCCGGGAGGTCCTCCCTCCTTCTTCGTACCGATTCCGGATTTCCCATCTCATCATAATTCAGATCTCAAGCAAAGATTGGTCAAGATTGATCCAGAAAGTTTGTGCCAACACCATTGACTTCGAAATGAATCCGGCAGAAAATTCTTGCAACAAAAACATCGTTAGAGTCAGTATCAGCTCGATCGCAAACCGTTTTCAGCAATGGGACGATTTCTTCCCAGGTAATATTGACATGAGAGCTTATCCGGGAGCTCGGGTATGCCGTGGAATATCATCTGATGTGCTACGTATCATGTCAATTGTGTGCGCTGGATAAGGCAGACGGCTTTTTTTGACGGCTTTTAGGTCTGGAAAACGGATTTTAACGGTCTTAAAAGGTAATAAAATCAGGCAGAATACGCTCTGGACCGGCCGTACTGAGCGGAGGCTGCGTCAACGGGGGAGGTGGCCTCGCTGGGAAAGATGGACAAAGGAGGGAGACTGGGTGTTAAAAGTGTTGGTAAACAATTCCCGATCATAGGGCGGGGATTATTTACTTGGCACATTTACTATTTACTCAAGTTTCGCACCCCCGAAGCGCATTTAGGAGGTGGGAAGTATGTTTTTGCATTAGTTTCATTATAGCAAAGGGCTCCATTTTGTGGTAAATTAACTTATCGATTTAACTAGAAAAAACACACAAAAGGAGCCCTCCATATGGATAGCATGAATTGCAGAAAGTTCAAAGGAGAAATCGAAAAATACCTGTGTAAAGAGAAAAACATTTTTGAATCACGGATGGATCGCGTCTTCCGCATGCTCAACATTAAAACAAAACTTAATCAAACCAAGATTCGAAAAAAGGACGGGTATCATACCTCGCACCTATTGTTCATAGTTAGCCTTTTGCCACTGTTAAAGATTCCAACCATCCATAGTTTTTGCCGCAAGCAATGGTATCAGTGGTGTTTTGCTCGAAAAGACGCCTTTTACAGATTCAAACGCAACCCCTCTCGATGGCGCTCCTTTATGTATATGATCATCATCAAGATATCGGAAACGTTGCATTTCGAAAAATATCCTTTACAAGAACGCTTCTTTGTTATTGATGATAGCCCCTTGTCCAAGCGTGGCAAAAATATAGAAAACGTCTCCTTCATTTACGATCACAATCTGGGTCGATCAGTATTAGGCTTTTCTATTGTCACACTGGGTCTTTTTACTGGAGAGAACTTCTACCCTGTGGACTTTGCCTACCG
>JARRRH010000265.1:0-4293 GCA_037380925.1 Deltaproteobacteria bacterium
CTTAACCCCTCCACAAAACTCCCTGTCCGAAGCCCCCCTATTCCATGATCGTCCGCATTTTCCAGATTTGAGGACGCAAAAATTTGGATTTCACAAAGCTCTCGGACATCGGATCTGTGAAGCGAAGACCAATGCTGAAAGAAATCGTGATCGTGAAAGATGACGCGGATGGGGATGAGCGCTTACGGGCCCTGATATATGCCTTGTTTCCCGAGTGCGAAGTCGTCACGGTGTGCCGAAAGGGACACCTCGACGTGCAGGAGGGGCTCGATAATTGAGGTGGGAAGACGGGAATCTACGGACTTGAACTATCCTTGGCAGGACGAGGACGGAGTGCAACTCACGCAGCTTTCACTCAACGATCCCCTTGAGCGTTTCCGCCACTTTCAGCAGATTTTCCTTCCAAAGGCGTTCCAGCGGATCGGCAACGATCACATCCCCATTCAAGGCATTGGCTAAGGTTCTCGCACCCTTGGTGGAAAACTGAGGCTGCACCAGGACAGCTTTTAGGCCTACCTCTTCGGCATACCGAATCAGCCTTTCCATTTCTTTTGGGGTCGGCTCCTTGCCCTCCATCTCAACAGGGATCTGGGTCAAACCGTAGGCCCTGGCAAAATACCCCCAGGAAGGATGATAGACCATGAACTTGGGATCTTTTCCCAGACCGGAAAAGATCGATCGGATCTGAAGGTCGAGATCCACGAGTTCCAGGATGAAGGATTTGTAGTTTCTCTCATACTCCTGCCTGCGGTCCGGATCTGCCCTCGCCAGGGCATCCAAAATGTTGCGGGCTTGGATCATCACCAGGGGTGGCGAGAGCCAGACGTGGGGGTCCTTGATCCCGTGGTCGCGGTCCTGCATCCCAGCCTGATGAGTTCCTTTCATAGGCATCTTCTCAATTCCCTCTTCTGTGTGAACAATCTTCATGGAGGTGTTGACCTCCCCGAATTTTCTCAGCCACACCTGCTCGAAAGGAACCCCGATGGCAAAGTAAAACCTGGATTTCGTCAAGGCCACCATTTGCCGGGGTTTTGGTTCGAACACGGCCGGGTTGGCCCCGGGAGGCACCATCACGGAAATCTTGACCAGATCCCCCCCGATTTTTTGCAGAAAATATTGCTGAGGAACAATGCTGACCGTGACATCCAATACGTCCTTTGCCCCTCCATGCACTGATCCTACCCCGCCCCAGATCAGAAGTCCCATCATGGTCATTGCAACAATTGTATGCCTTCCTTTCACCCTTCCTCCTCCTTTCCGAATATTTCTCGTATACGAAAAGACCGCCGCACGATTATATCTGCCCAACGGGACCTTCCCGCTAGCCCCAGATCTCCGCTTCCCTCCCCAAGCAAGGGCGACGTTCTCAAAATTAGAGTACAGCATGAGGGAAAGAATACCAAATGGAATCTCAGAATAAAAAATTCCGAATCCCATCCGACAGCCCGGAGTCTGCTTGACAAAAGGGCCCATAATATGCTCATCCTTGCTGTGATCCACGAATTTCGGACACGGAAGTCTTCCCCAAAACATACTATCCAGTAAAGCTATGATCTGTCCGATCCTTGAGAACCAGAGCATCTCACCTGGCTGTTATCGGCTGGCTCTCGATATTTCCGAAGATCCGAGACTCCCGGTACCTGGACAGTTCTACAACGTTCGCTGCGGGGAAACCAAAGATCCCCTTCTGAGGCGACCCTTCAGTGTGCACCGCTTGGCCAACGAAAAGGGGTCCGTGCGCCTTGAAATCCTCTATCGCATCCGAGAATCACCACCGACATTATCGAGGGGCTCCAAAAATATCTCTTAGAGAGCAAAATAGGCGCTTTTCGGGAACTGGTGGGGACGCTTCTGTGAGCAGGAGCGATACCCCAACCCAAGAGTGGATGATCTGCGGCCAGGCACTTCCCAAGCGCTTGTGCGCTTCAGAGAGGGGTTTTCAGGACAGGGGAGACGATCATGAATGAAATCAGCGTGAAGCGAGGCTTCGTCGATACCCCAAAGGGCCAAATTCACTTCGCAGCGGCCGGGCGGGGAAAACCCGTCTTGTTTCTCCACCAAACCCCTCGGTCGTGGGATGAATACCGGGATGTTTTGCCGATTGTCGGGCGGACGTATCGGGCCGTTGCCATGGACTCGGTTGGTTTCGGAGACTCCTACAGGCCCGCCGAAAAGGCCTCTATAGACCTCTATGCGCAGGGAGTCATTGCCTTCATGGACGCCCTGGACATAGAGCGCACATCTCTGGTCGGTCACCACACGGGCGGCGTTGTTGCTGTCGAAGTCGCCGCCACCTACCCGGAGCGGGTGGAGAAACTGGTTCTCTCCTCCACACCCTTTGTGGACGCCGAGGATCGCGAAAGGCGCAAGGCGCGGCCGCCCATCGATGAGGTGGAGACCAAGGAAGACGGATCCCACCTTACCGAACTGTGGCGGAGAAGGTTGCCTTTCTATCCAAAAAACCGGCCCGACCTCCTGAGGAGATTTGTCCTTGACGCCCTCAAAGTCTGGGACAGGGTGGAGGAGGGGCATCATGCCGTGAACAGTTACAGGATGGAAGAGAAAGTGCGACTCATCAAGGCACCGACCCTTGTTCTTGCGGGAACTGAGGATTCCTTTTCATACCCCCGAATGAAGCCTCTTGCCGAGAACATTAGGGGCAGCACAACGGTCGAGGTCAAAGGGGGCATGGTTCCCATGGTCGACCAGATGCCGGAGGCTTTCGCAAAAGTCGTTCTGGATTTTCTGAACCACGCGTGACGGGGGTCCATATTGAACAGAGGGAGATAACGGAAGTTCTTTTCGGAGGAATCGATGAGGATCGGCATTGACGTGGGCGGCACCTTCACCGATGTGGTTCTGGTGGACGAAAAAGTCGGCGCTTTCCATTACACAAAGACCCCGACAACCCATCACGACCTGGCGGAAGGGGTTTTGAAGGGGCTCAAGGAGATCCTTGAACTCACGGAGATCTCCATGGGTGAGGTGGACTATCTGATCCACGGAACCACCATCGGCACGAATGCCATTGTGGAAGGAAAAGGGGCCCGCGTCGGGCTCATCACAACCGCCGGTTTCGAAGATGTCCTGGAAATCAGGAGGGTCGCGCGGCCGGAAGAAGCGGCTTTTGACTTCGGCGCGGACAATCCCCCACCCCTGGTGCCGCGCTATCTGCGAAAGGGGGTGGTTGAACGCCTGAACAGCAAAGGTGAGGTGGTCATCCCTCTGGACGAAGCCTCGGTGCGGCAAGTGGTTGCGTATTTCAAGGAACGGCCGGTGGAGGCTATTGTCATTTCGTTGCTCTTTTCATTTCTTAATCCGAGCCACGAAAAAAGGGTAGCCCGTGTCAGCCGGGAAATGCTTCCCCACATCCCCGTATCCCTGTCCTCGGAGATCTGCCCTGAATTCCGCGAATATGAAAGAACCTGCACAACCGTCATGAACGGCTACCTGGGGCCTGTGATAGGACGGTACATGGACAACCTCACAGCACGGCTCAAAGAAAATTACGGCGGAGTCACACTTCACATTATGCAAAGCAACGGCGGCACGATGACAGCAAAGGTCGCGAAAGACAATGCCTCCCAGTTGATCAATTCCGGGCCTGCAGGGGGAGCCATCGCGGCGGCCTTTGTCAGCCGCTTGACGGGCAACGACATGGCTGTGGGCGCGGACATGGGGGGAACCACCTTCGATATTTCCATTATTGATAAAAACCTTCCGAAAACAACCACCTGGGGAGGCGTCACGAACTATCCCATCAAACTGCCCATGGTGGACATGAAGACCATCGGTGCAGGAGGAGGCAGCATCGCCTGGGTGGATGAGGAGGGTGTGTTGAATGTGGGCCCCCACAGCGCCGGGTCTGATCCCGGTCCGGCCTGTTACGGCTGGGGCGGCACCTTGCCTACGGTCTCAGATGCCAATCTGGTCTTGGGCCGTCTCAATCCCAGCTATTTCCTGGGCGGAAAGCTTCCCCTGTTTTCTGAAAAAGCGCGGGAAGCCGTAGAAAAGCACATAGCCCGCAAGATGGTCATTTCTGTGGAGGAGGCGGCTTCCGGAATCATACGAATCGTCAATGCCAATATGGCGAAAGGAATCAGCGGCAACTCGGTTGAAAGAGGGTACGATCTGAGGGAGTTCACCCTGATTACCATGGGCGGGGCAGCGGCCCTTCATGCCGCAGGGATTGCCAAGGAATTGAACATGGCCAGAGTGATTGTCCCGCCCATGAGCGGAAATTTTTCCGCCGTCGGCCTGGTTGTGGCCGATGTCCAGCACGACTATGTGAGA
>JARRRH010000266.1:0-4292 GCA_037380925.1 Deltaproteobacteria bacterium
GTTTGTCAAAGCGGGTATTCAAAATCGTGCCGTCCCTTCTCACTGTAACGATTACAATCGCCTCCAGATCCTGGGGGTGATCTACCGCGACCGGGTAGGACCAGTGGCTTTTGATCAAGGTTTCCACCTCCATTTGGTAGATCTGCATGGCTGTGCTGCCCCCCAGAGAGAACCCTCGCCTGCGGGGTTGCGCCGCCCGCTCAGGTCCGGCCTGATTACCTTGCTCTTTTTCCAATTTGGAAATGGCCCGCTCCACATGCTCTTCCTTTTCTACTTTCCGCTCCACCTTGGAGATGGCGCGCTCAATGAGGTCGGTGGCAGAAACCTCGGGTTTCTTGGGAGAGGAGGTGGGTTTGTCAAGGGTCCTTTTTGCAATCACTGCGGGTTTCGGCTCTTCCTTTTTTCTTACGGGAGCAATCCTCTTGACCTCCCTGTTTTTTTCCTTGATCACCCTGGCGGTCTTTTCAAGCCCTGAGCTTTTTGCCTTTGCCGGCGCCGGAGCACTTGCCTTGCTCGGCAGTTCAACAAGATCGACCTCATACACAACACCCGCGTAAGGTCTTGTGGTGGGAAGGCTTTCAGGGACGAACAGAATGGTGCAAAAAACCGCCACGTGGAAGAGAGCGGACAAGACCACCATGGAACCCCACTTTATCTCCGTGCGGTCCTTCTCCCTCTCTCTGTTCAATGCATCAGCCATAGAATACAAGGCTCAAGGCAAAAAAACAAAAAACACTATCACGAAAACACGAAACAGAAATCTTATTTTCTCTCGCCCGCTCCCCTTCGGCAGGCTCAGGGTCTGCGACAGGGTCGATCGAGACACAGAGCCAGCAGAGAACGGCAACATAATTCAACTCTGCACGCCCATGTGCTATGCGAGAGGTATATCATGAAAATCTGCGTTTATCTGCGTCCCCTTAATCTTCCAATCTTCAGTCCTTCAGCGGTTCAGTGACCATGCCCAGCTTTGTTACCCCTGCCCGCTTCACGCCGGCCATGACATCGATCACCAAGCCGTAGGGAAGGTCTTTGTCCGCCTTGAGCAGGATCTCTTTGTCCCTTCTGTATTTAAAGATGCTCTTGACCTTACTCTCAATATCTTCCAGTTTGATTTTATGGTCTTCCAGGTAGATTTCACCTTTTTTGTTGACCGTGAGAATCAAAGGGTCTTCTTTGGTCTTGATACTCTTGGTTGTGGTCTGCGGAAGGTTCACTTCAACACCCTGCATCATCATGGGAGCCGTGACCATGAATATGATCAAAAGCACGAGCATCACGTCCACGAAAGGGGTGACATTGATGTCCGACATGAACTTTCTGCTGTTTCCCCACGTCTCCATCACATACCTCGACCAAAACTTAATTTTAGTTGGAGCCTATTACTTGACTCATGACCTTCTGTTTTGATCATTTGAACATTTGAAATTCGAAAATTGTTTCGGCCCGCCCTGGCGCGACAGGCGGTTAAGCAGCTACTGATTCGTATTGTCTCTTCAACTCGGCCCTCTTCGGAGCATTGTATTCAATCAGGTCTGGGCCAGGAATTTCGTGCTTCGGATGTTATAACTTGTGCACATCCCACGCGGGATTTTAAAACACCTTCAATTTTCACTGCCGGGACCGCTGGATGAATATTGATCTCACTCTCCGGCCACGGCCACCTGGTCTTCTCTGTACATGGCGTTCGCCTTGGCAATATGCCTTTCCACGAGGCTCAGGAAATCGGATGAAAACAGATCCATCTCCGACCTCTGGACCATGAGCTTACTGTTGTAATAGTTGAACGCAATCACCGCAGGTATCGCCGCTGCCAGCCCGGCGGCTGTTGCAATAAGGGCTTCCGAAATCCCGGGTGCGACAACCGCCAAATTCGCGGCGCCTTTTAAGCCAATGCCTCTAAAAGACTCCATGATTCCCCAGACCGTGCCGAAAAGACCGATAAAGGGAGTGGTATTTCCTGTTGTGGCCAGAAAGGACAGGGCCTTTTCCAGCCGGTTGCTCTGATCAAGGGCTGTTTTCCTAAGAGACCTTTCCACCACGTCCATGAGCGGAGGAACCGATGCGTTACCCTCCTTGCCGGAACCCGGGTTCTGAATTTTCCTCATCCGCACGATTTCAGAAAAGCCCGCCCTGAAAAGCTGGGCAACAGGGCTGAACACGAGGTCTTCACACTCGTTGTAGATTTTGTTCAAGGCCGTGGTTTCCCAAAAGATATCCAGGAAATACGCGTTTTCTTCTTTCGCCTTACGGAAAAGCCGCCATTTCATGAATATGATGGTCCAAGACGTGATGGAAAATAAAAAGAGAATTAAGAGCACAAACTTGACCACTCCCCCGGCATTAAAAACCATCTGAAGGATATCACCGCCGAATGCGCTCCCCAAAGAGAGTGCGCCCGGAAGAAGCACTGTGTCAAATATTGACCATAAATTCATCATCTTCTCCTGATTTCAAACCCTTCCTTTGCTGTTAACCGTTTATTTTAATAACACCGCCCTTTGGCTTGCAACAAATATTTGCGTTAAGCGTTTTACTCTCACCTCAACCTTGCATAAACCTGATCAGCCCCCTTTCTTCCTGCATTTTTCAATCTACAATCGCAAATCTCCAGTCATGGCTTCAAGAAAACGCACAACACAATAGAGTGCGCAGATTCCGAGAGATCAAGTTATGGGCTTTCAGAATGGCGGTTGGCTTCCGGGACAGGTACCGTTTTCGGCTGGTGCGCTACTTGAAAGTGGTCTTGAAAATCTTATCGTCTGCTTGAAGGCATTTCTTTTTTAAAAGCTCATATTTCCGGAGCAACTCCTTCCCTTCCTTTGTGAGTTGAGACCCCCGCTTCTTGTTTGTTTCTACAAGCCTGGCGTCCGCAGCCTCTTCTGTGGCTTTAATCTTGCTCCACACGCCCTTGTAAGACATTTTCATAATCTTCGCGGTCTGGTTCAAGGATCCCGTTTTCTCAACGTTTTCCAGAATCTCCTGCCGCCCTTCTCCAATGATGATGTCCCCCTTGTCATTGACGATCCAATGCCTTGACATCAGTTTAAGGGCTCTCATGTCGGACCTCCTTGCCGGTCATTGGTCACAGATTCAGTCTAACACAAATCCGCTTCATTTAGTCAAGAATAACAAATGACGAGTGACAAGTGACAAATGACTCATCCTGACTACATTTCAACCCAGAGTTCCCCACTCCTGGCTGGATCGTACCCGCCCAGCGCTATGACTCTTTTCCTGAAATCACCGGACCTTATGGTCTCCAGGACCTGCTGAATCGTGGGCATGTCCAGAACCGACGACGGTATGATCACGTCGTACTGCTCCTGCTCCATAGGAATAAAATCGAGATTCAGCGCTTTTGCCGCAGCAAAGATGCCCATGCCGCAGTCCGCCGCTCCGCTGAGAACATCCACCGCCACCGCCATGTGGGTGAACTCCTCATGATCATACCCTTTTACGGACGCGGACGCAATTCCCGCCAATTCCAACTTATAGTCGAACAAAACACGGGTTCCGGACCCTGCCTGACGGTTCACAAACGTGACGTCCTCCCGGGTCAAATCCTCAAGGCCCTTGACCTTTTTCGGGTTCCCTTGCGCCAATATCAGACCCTGGTCTCTCCTGACAAGGTGAAATACACTTACCTTCACACCTTTCAGATATTTTTGGATGTAAGAGAGGTTGTATTCCCCGGTCTTTGTATCCAGGAGATGGGAACCGGACATGTGGCAGACCCCTTTTCGAAGCGCCATGAGACCGCCTAAGCTGCCCACGTTCCCCGATGAAATCCGAATGTTTTGTCCCCGCCGCCTGATTTCATCCGCGACGATGTCTATGGTAATGTCGTGGCTGCCGATAACGACCACTGTGTTTTGAATCTCCTCTTCTCCCACCAGAAGCTCTGCTTCCATGGTCTCGTCCTGGGACAATCCCTCAGAGAGGGCGGGTATCCTGAGAATCCCTTCAGCTCTGGTCAGGGTTGTAATGGAACCGGCAGCCCGAGGAAGGGGAGTGGCCACGGTCTTCTCTCCCACCCGGCCGATGTTGACCCGCAGAAACTCTTCAATCCCGAGCTTGGAAGGGATGTCTCTAGAGGGATTCACGGTCATGGTTTTGACTTTTGGGGGCTTGCACCCCTGGAGGCTGTAAAGCACCGGCCGGACAAAATTTTGAAAAGAGAGCGTAGAGGACACCGGATAACCGGGGTTTCCCACAACCGGTTTGCCTTTGACCACACCCAGGATGGTCGGCTTTCCGGGCATCATGGACACACCGTGCACCAGAACCTC
>JARRRH010000267.1:0-4289 GCA_037380925.1 Deltaproteobacteria bacterium
CTCATCTCCGGAAGTCCGACCGTGGCCATGGTGGCGGCGGTGGCCGGACTGGATCCGCAGATGGTCCCAAACGCCGTGCAGGCCGAAACGGTCGCCATGGCAAGCCCGCCTCTTGTGCTGCCGAGATACTTGTAGGCCGCATTGTAGAGCCTGCGGCTTATTCCGGAGTTAAAGGCCAGTTGCCCCATGAGCACGAACAGAGGGATGGTGGTCAGACCGTAAGAGGAAAAGGTGTCATAGAGGCTTCGAGACAAAAGGGCGAGCCCCCCCTTGGGGGAGATCATGACGGTAAAACCCACATATCCTATCAACGCCATGACATAGGCCACCGGCATCCTGGTGAGGAAGAGAAGAACCATGACGATGATACCGATGATGCCGATCAGGGTGGGGCTCATAACCCTCTTCTCAACTTGGCGAGGTTGCCTAAGATATCCTGCAGGATGATCAGGGTGAAAACAAGGCAGCAGAATGCAATGAAATAGATAAAGACATACGTGGGGAGTTGCAGGTTCAATGAGACCTCGCCCGATTCCTTAATATCCGCGGCATAGGCGGTCATCCTCCAGGTGACGATGGCAAACAGGATAAAGCTCAAGAAACCGGTGAAAATGTCCATCATGCACTGCTTCTTAGGGGCGAGGACCCGAACCAAGATCTCCACACCGATGTGCCCCTGATCCTTGTGGGTGAAAGGCATCGCCGCCGCGACCGCAATGGTGGCCATCACGGTGACCAACTCCACCGAGCCGAAGACGGGATGACGAAAAAAACGCCCCACCACATCGACGCAGGTAAGCAAGGTCATCCCCATCAGGCAGGCGGCACCGACCACCTTCATCTTGGACATGGTCCATTCGATCACTGCCCAAAAGATGCTCATGTCACTCCTGAGGGCAAAGGGCCTGGGGCCCGAGCCCGTCACACGGCACGGGCCGGCCCTCAGGCATGGGTTCAGCCTTTATTTCTGGTATTCTTCTAATGTTTGCTCCACGAAATCGACTATCTGCTGGGCGTCGGCAAAACCCTTTTTCTTCATGTTCACCACATAATCATTGATCACGGGGGCCACAGCCGCTTTCCACTTTGCGGCCTCGTTCTTGTCAAGACCGAAACCCGTGCCGCCCTGGTTCAGAAAATAGACCAGACCCTCCATGTCGCTGGAGTCCCAGGCCGCCCCGTGCTTCTTGATCCATTCCCTGTTGATCTCCTCGATCACTTTCTGCAGGTTGGGGGGGATGGCCTTCCACTTGTCCTTGTTCATCACCACGAAAAAGGAGGTGGTATAGGCGGCGGTGTAATCCGCTGTCCAATAGTGGCAGACCTCTCCAAGTTTCCAGCCCTTGTTCGCCTCCAAGGGATAGAGGGACCCGTCCACTACCCCTTTCTGCAAGCTTTGGTAGGTCTCGGGCATGGGCATGGGGACAGGAGTCGCTCCCAACGCCTTGGCAACCAGGGCGCTGGTCCCGTGGCCTCTCAGTTTTAGACCTTTCATGTCCTCCAAGGTCTTGACGGGCTTCTTGCTGGTGAAGACCATGCCGGGACCGTGGGCGTGCAGGTACATCACCTGGGTATCCATCAACTCTTTGGGCTTGAATTTGTTGTAAACCGCGTTGACCACTTCGGTGGCTGCCATGCCGCTCGTGTATCCCAGGGGCAGGTCGACGGCCGCCATCACCGGAAATCGGCCTCGAGTGTAAGCCAAAACCGAGAAGCCGATGTCCGAAAGCCCGTTGACCACGCCGTCATAGCATTGGTCAGCCTTGGTCAGGGTCTGACCGGGATAGTATTGAATGTCGATCTGACCGTTTGTCCGTTTTTCGACTTCCTTACACCAGGCGTCTGCCAGCTTGCTCTGGATATGGGTTGGGGGGAAAAAGCAGCTGTAAGTGAGTTTCATGGGAGCGGCTTGGGCCCTGGTTGCGCCCATACCCAGGAACGCCAATCCGATGACTGCCACCGTAAAGAACACGCAAATCTTCCTCATCAGGACATCCTCCTTTTCAAAAAGGTGAGACTGAAATGCCTTGAGCTCTCAAAACGGAAATGACGATGTCCTCACCTCCTTTCCTTTGCATGGGCCATCGCCCGGTAGAGAAACAGGTTTAACGAAAGCGGAAATCACACCCTGGTTCCCGGCTTGTCATGCCGGGGATCCAGCTCACGCCGGTGTCGGCGGCATGCCCAGGAATGGAGATGTCATCGATCTTAACGGAAGGGTGCCCGGAGACAAAAGGCAGGAAGTCTTTTCCGCCCCCGTCTGTGACGGATGCGTGTTCCAGTGCCTCGGCAAGTCTAAACGGGGGCAGCCCAGTGAGGGGGACTTGGTCAGCCTCATCTTGAGAACGCCGTCTCCGGAGCAATCACCTCTGAACTCCTTTATTCCGAGCCCGGAAGCCTACGCTGTTCTGGACAGGAGTGTCTTCGCCTTTCAAAACCCGGATCATGTCCAGACCGCTTTATCCTCTCTGCAAGTCCCATGGTCATGATGGGCGCCGAGTTCAATCTCCGATGTGGAGAGAATGATAATCAATAAGAATCAATACGTTGTCACCACAACCATAGGACAAAGGCCTTGACGTGTCAATGGAAAAGGGGTTTTATGGGATATCGTGGGGCTTGCGTGGGGTGAAATCGGCCACGCTCGGGAGTTGGATTCAGCCGGGGCGTCCGCTTCCCCCGTGTCCGAAAGGTCGTTGCCCGGAGCAGGAGGAGAATCCCTCTGAAATTTTGCGATCACAACTGCAAGTATGCCGCATGGCCTGAAGCAGATTCGCTAGATGGCTCTGGAAGTTGCAGAACCTTCCAGGCGCTTTACTGCAAAAAGCAGAAGCGTCACGTGCACAAGAATATGCCCTGTTCTCTCAAAGTGGAGAGGCGCGAGCAATGAGGCGAGAGGCTTCGGGCCGCCGACCATCAGCCGGAAAGGGACGAATTCAGAGGTCTGTCTTGTTCAGATAATCGGCGATCGCCCCGTCATAGAGGTGGGTCAGGCGAAAGACCTTTCTTGCGAGATCGAACCGCGTCTTCATGGTCGTTTCGCCCCCGGTCTTTTCCATCTCCTTCAAAACCGGCCCATAATCGGCCGGATCCACAATGACGGTCACGTCCTTGAAGTTCTTGGCGGCGGATCGGAGCATGGCAGGCCCGCCGATATCGATGTTCTCGATGGCCTCCGCGAGAGTCACCCCTTCCTCGGCAACGGTCTTTTCGAACTGGTAGAGGTTGACCACCAGCATGTCGATCGGCCTGATGCCGTGTAGGTTCATGCTCTTCACATGCTCGGGATTGTCTCTCAACCCCAGAAGTCCCCCGTGAACCTTGGGATGTAGCGTCTTGACCCGACCGTCCATCATTTCAGGAAATCCGGTATAGCCGGAGACATCGGTGACAGGAAGACCCCCTTCCCTGAGCGTCCTGGCTGTTCCGCCTGTGGAGAGAATTTCCACCCCGAATTTGGAAAGGGATCTCGCAAAATCCACAATCCCCGTTTTGTCCGTAACGCTGATAATGGCCCTTTGAATCTTGCCCATGCGGTATCCTCCTCGTTGTGCGACCTCTTTCGGCCCAGGCTGATCAGGGGCTTTAAGCGATTTTCCGCGGCTCGAAGTCCCCTTTCCTATATTCCGATTCCCCCTTTTTCAAGGTACTCAAACTGCGTGGCGAACACCTGATTGTGACCGTAAGTTTTTTTGGTTCCACCTTTCTTCTGCCATGGTCAAAAATCCCCTTGCCGGGCATTTATCCTGCAAGTCCCGGTGGACAGCAGGCCGGGGAGCCATGACGTCTCCAAGGCTATATCATCTGAGCCCCGAGATCAAGGACGATGGCTTTCTGGAAAATGGAAACGGCACGATTTCGGAGGGCTCGAAAAGACGGGAGTGAACCGGCGCAAAGGGTATGGACCGCAAATGGTTTGACCTTCCCGTGAAGTTGTCATAGGAAGGATAGTCGATTAACAAAGGGAGAAAAAATCACTTTGAGCGTCTCGCATCCGTGAAGGACCCTCTTTACAAGAAGGTCGGCGTCGCCTCTGTCATTATGATGTCTTCCGTCCTCCTGAGCCGCGTGATCGGTTTGTTTCGGGAGGTCGTCATCGCCTACGCAGGAGGGGCTCGAGCGGAAGTGGATGCCTATCAGATGGCCTTCGTGCTTCCAGAGATCTTGAATCATGTGGTGGCCACCGGGTTCCTGTCGATCACTTTCATCCCTATCTTCAGCCAGTACCTTGCCAAAGAAAGGGAAGAAGAGGGGTGGAGGGTTTTTTCCCTCATTCTCACCTCCTTCGG
>JARRRH010000268.1:0-4286 GCA_037380925.1 Deltaproteobacteria bacterium
ACCCGCCAAAGGGATCTGATTTTTCGCCCCTTTTGAAGAATGCCAATCTCGCAAGGGGCCGGGTGCATGCCATTGTGGTGCCTGAAATGGCCAACGCGGTTCTTAGGGCGAGTTCCTTGGGAGGGTGCGCCTTCTTCGAAAAGGAAGGCATCGAGACCGTGCTCCAAGTATGCTGCCGCGACAGAAACCGTCTGGCCATACAGGCGGATATCTTGGCGGCTGGCGCTCTCGGCATCCAAAATGTCATGGCCATCCCCGGCGAGGATATCCGATTCGGGGACCACCCCCAGGCCAGAGCGGTCAATGACCTGGATCTGATGGGTTTGCTGGAGACCCTGAACAAACTGCAGAAGGGCAAAGATCTTGCCGGTATCGAACTCAGGGGTGCACCCCAATTTTGCGTGGGCTCTACCGTGGACACGGGCGCTCCTGGGGGACTTCTGACCATGGAACTGGAAGGCCTTAAAAAGAAAGCGGCTTTGGGGGTGGACTTTCTGATCACAAACCCCATATTCGATACCCGCCGTTTTCAGGAGTTCGTGAAGCGAATTGATATGGACCGTGTGGCTCTCATGCCCACGGTTTTGCTTCTTAAATCCGCAGGTATGGCACGCTACATCGACCGCAACATCAAGGGCGTCTCCATCCCCCCTGACATGATCCGCAGGATTCAGAAGGCGCCCGACAAAGCCAAAGCATGCGTCAGCATCGCGGCAGAGATCATCGGCCGTCTCAAGGAGATGGGCATGGCAGGCGTGCTCGTCTCCACCGTGGGGTGGGAGGACAGACTCCCACAAATACTGGATGAGGTGAAACCCTAAGCAACCCCCTTCCCTGCCTCTGTTTACCGTCACCAAGTGGGGGTGGAAAGGACATAAAAATCATGACGGATCCTTCGCAAAAAAGACCCTCCGGTTCGGTTTTGGTGGTTGGGGGCGGTATCGCAGGCATGCAGGCGGCCCTGGACCTCGCCGATTCCGGTTATTTCGTCCATATGGTTGAGAAGTCATCCGCCATCGGCGGCGTGATGAGTGAATTGGACAAGACCTTTCCCACCAATGACTGTGCCATGTGAATCCTCTCTCCCAAACTGGTCGAGGTCGGCCGGCATCTGAATATCAACCTGATTACGTGCGCCGAACTGGAAAGCGTTGACGGGACGGAGGGTCGCTTCAAGGTCCGCATTCACAGATCGCCCCGGTATGTTGACATGGCTAAATGCACGGCGTGTGGTGACTGCACCACCGTGTGCCCTGTCACCCTGCCCAACGAATATGACCAGGGGCTGACCACCCGAATGGCCACATACAAAAAATACGCCCAGGCCATCCCCGGCGCCTTTTCCATCCAGAAGGGGGACAAGGCCCCCTGCCGGCTGGCTTGCCCGGCAGGTCTCAATGTACAGGGCTATGTTCAGATGGTGGGGCAGGGAAAATACGAGGAAGCCTTGAAAATCATCATGGAGGATCTCCCCCTTCCCGGCGTGCTGGGAAGGATTTGCCCCCATGGCTGTGAGGATGCCTGCCGCCGCTGCGAAGTGGACGACCCGGTGGCCATCCGGGATCTCAAACGGCTCGCAGCAGACCGGTGTGACCCCAGAGACATTCCTGTCCCCTGCCTTCCGCCGAGAGAGGAAAAAGTGGCCATCGTCGGATCCGGTCCCGCGGGGCTTTCCGCAGCCTACCACCTGGCACGAAAAGGAGTGCTTTCCACGATTTTTGAAGCCCTCCCCGAACCGGGTGGTATGCTGCGGGTGGGCATTCCGGAACACCGTCTCCCAAAACGTATCTTGGATCAGGAGATCGAAGTCATCACCAACCTCGGAGTGGACATTAAGACCCAGTCCCCTCTCGGTCCAGACCTCACGGTGGATGATCTCTTTGAAAAGGGTTACAAGGCCGTGTATCTGGCTCTCGGCGCCCACAGGGGCATTTCCTTGGGAATCCCAGGAGAAGAGGCGCAAGGGGTGCGTCAAGGCGTTGATTTCCTGCGTGACCTGAACCTGAAGGCCAAGCCGTGGGTCGGGAATCGAATGGCCGTCATCGGCGGGGGCAATGTGGCCATTGACGTGGCCCGTTCCGCGATCCGACTGGGGGCCGGAGAAGTGACGATCATCTATCGCCGCACCCGGGCTGAGATGCCTGCGTGGGAAGAGGAAATCGAGGCCGCTCAAACCGAAGGGGTTGGCATTGCCTACCTCTTCGCGCCCCAGGAGGTGCTGACCCAAGACGGTAAGGTGGTTGGGCTTCGCTGTATCCGCATGGAGCTCGGAGAACCGGACTCCTCAGGCCGAAGAAGGCCTATCCCTGTGCCGGGAAGCGAGTATGAGATCGAGATCGATCAACTGATTCCGGCCATCGGACAGAGTCCGGATCTTTCTGTCCTTGAAGACCTTCCCGGAATGGTTTTTTCTCGCTGGGGCACCCTGGAAGTGGATCCCTTGACCTACGCCACAGCCCGTGACGGCATCTTTGCCGGAGGGGATGTTCAGACCGGCCCTTGGGTGGCTATCGGGGCTGTTGCCGCAGGCCGGGAAGCAGCCGAGTCCATCGTCCGATATTTGGATGGGCGGGATATGGCTGAAGGACGTGAGCCCGCAGCACCGGAAAACCCCCTTTACCGCCCCATACCGGAAGGGGAAGCCGTAAAACGACGGGCTCCTCTGCCGGCTCTTTCTGTGAAGGAGAGGCAGGGCAACTTCAAGGAAGTGGAACTGGGTTTTGACGAAAAGACCGGACAGGAAGAGGCCCATCGATGTCTCAACTGCGGCTATTGCTGCGAGTGTTACCAGTGCATAGAAGCTTGCGGGCCCGGTGCTGTGACCCTTGAAACCCACCGTCAAAAGCCCGAGATTCTGGAACTGGTGGTGGGATCCGTTATTTTGTCTCTCGGATTTCAGCCCTTTGATCCAGAGCGATATGAGACCTATCACTACGCCACCCATCCCAACGTGGTCACCTCCATGGAATTCGAGAGACTTCTTTCCGCATCCGGACCGACCATGGGTCATCTGGTGCGTCTTTCGGACCACAAGGAACCCAAAAAGATCGCCTGGCTCCAGTGCGTCGGCTCTCGGGACATCAACCGTTGTGATCATGGCTACTGCTCCTCCGTGTGCTGTATGTACGCCGTGAAGGAAGCGATCATTGCCAAAGAGCATGCCGGCGACGACCTGGACTGCGCCGTCTTCTATATGGATATGAGAACCCAGGGAAAAGACTTCGAACAGTATTACAACACCGCGCGGAAAAAATACGGGATCCGCTTTATCCGCTCCAGGGTCCACACCATCGACCCCACGGGGGAGGATGGGCTTGTGCTGCGGTACGCCACAGAGAGGGGCGAATTCCTTGAAGAGCCCTTTGACATGGTGGTGCTCTCCGTGGGCATCGACACTACAAATGACTTGATCGAACTGGCCCGTCTCCATGGTATCGACCACTCAGTAGGAGAATTCTGTCAAACCGAGACGTTTCATAAAGTGAGCACCTCCAGACCGGGCATCTATGTATGCGGGGCTTTTCAAGGCCCCAAGGACATCCCTCAATCGGTCATGGAAGCGAGCGCTGCGGCATGTGCGGCCGGCGCCGCCCTTTGGGAGGCCAGAGGAAGTGAAGTCACGACCAAAGAAATTCCCGAAGAAAGGGACGTGTCGACTCAGGACCCGAGGATCGGGGTGTTCGTGTGCAACTGCGGCAGCAAGATCGGGGGGGTAGTGGATGTCCCGGCCGTGGCCGAATACGCCGTCACCCTCCCCCGCGTGGTGCATGTGGAACAGAACCTCTTCACCTGCGCCCAAGACACCCAGGATCGGATGAAAGCCGTTATTGAGGAGCAGGGTCTGAACCGGGTGGTGGTGGCAGCTTGTACCCCCAGAACCCATGAGCCCCTGTTTCAAGAAACCCTTCAGGCTTGTGGACTCAACAAGTACCTCTTTGAGATGGCCAACATCCGGAACCAGGACTCCTGGGTACACGGCAAGGATTCTTTGCTGGCAACGGACAAGGCCAAAGACCTGGTCCGGATGGCGGTGGCGCGCTCCGCGCTTCTCCGGCCCTTGACGGCCAAAAAAATCGAAATCAACCCGCGCGCCCTGGTCATTGGCGGAGGCATATCGGGGATGACCGCGGCTCTCGGCCTGGCCGACCAGGGTTTCGAAGTGGTTTTGGTTGAAAAGGAGCCCAATCTGGGGGGCTTGAGTCGAGAACTCACCCAGACCATTGAGGGGGATCGGATCTCCGAGTTGTTGCTCGACTTGATCGAGGCGGTGAACCGCCACGAAAGAA
>JARRRH010000269.1:0-4282 GCA_037380925.1 Deltaproteobacteria bacterium
ATGAATTGACACTGCTCCCGACGATCACCTGGTCGACTTTTAGTCCCGCCACGTCGCGGACCTTGACCACATTTCCCGGAGAAGAGGGACACGCAATGAGGGGTTCAATAGAGGAGAGGTCGATCTCGTCGTGTTCGTCATAAACAGCCCCATCATCAGCACTGAGTTCGCGCCACGCTTCTCCCCTTTCCGCGGCCTCTAGGTAGCGCCGGGTGTTCGCATCGGAGGGGAAGATCGTGCTGGTAGCCCCCAGTTCCGTTCCCATGTTTCCGATCGTCTCCCGGTCCGTGGCAGAGAGATTTTCCACGCCCGGCCCGTAGTACTCGATGATCTTGCCCACACATCCCTTGACGTCGTGCCGGCGAAGCATTTCCAGAATCACGTCCTTGGCGCTTACCCAATCCGGAAGCCGCCCGACCAGCCTCACGCCGAACACTCTGGGACAGGGGAGGTAATACGGCCGTCCCGCCATGGCCATGGCCACGTCCAACCCGCCTGCACCTATACCCAAAACAGAGACGCCCGCAGCGCCGGGCGTATGGCTGTCCGATCCAAGCAAGGTTTTACCGGGAATGCCGAATCGTTCCATGTGGACCTGGTGGGACACGCCGTTGCCCGGAGGGCTGAAATGGATGCCGTAACGAGCACATGCGGTCTGAAGGAACCTGTGATCGTCCGCATTTTTGTTGTCGGACTGAACAATGTTGTGATCCACATACTGCGCGGCCAGCTCAACCTTGACCGAATCAATTCCCAGAGACTCGAATTCGAGCATGGCCATGGTTCCGGTAGCATCCTGAAGCAGTGTTTGGTCTATCCGGATGGCGATCTCTTCTCCTGGAACCAGCCTTCCGCCCACCAGATGGTCTTCCAAAATTTTTTGTGTCAAGTTCTTTGGCATCATTTCTTCTCACTCTTGGTCTTTTGTCATTGGTCATTTGACATTTGGCATTGTCACTTTTTTTGCCTTATGCCTTGAGCCGTATGCCTTGGGCCGTTTTCCGCATCATTCCGTCTTTTCTCCTTCCAGTACTCCGACCCTCCGACGCTCCGCTCTATTCTATTCCGGCCTCTTGTACAAGATGCCCAAACTGAAAGGGTCATCCAGTGCTACACTCATGGCGCTCTTCAAGTTGGACGGATCATGACCCTCCGGGAGCGGATGGACCCACTCCTTGAGGTGAGGCCATGTCTTGAATGTCTTATCAAAGGTGACACATGAGGTGTATACATGGAAAAAAGCAAACCCCTTGTGCTTAATGCCTTCCATAAGAGCCTCGGTGATCCCCTCAGGGTCACCGGCAAAGAGCCTGGCCACAAAAGACGCCCCATAGGCCAGGGCCATCAGAGTTCCGTTCAGGGGGGCGTCTGCATTGCCCTGGGGAGAAGCCTTGGTGGTGAATCCAATCGGGGAACTGGGCGAAGGCTGTCCCTTGGTCAGACCATAGATGGAATTATCAAAGAGGAGATAGTTCACATCCACATTTCGCCTTGCGATATGGGGCAGGTGGCCGCCGCCGATACCCAGACCGTCACCGTCCCCACCTACAGCGAAGACCGTTAATTCGGGATTGGCCAGCTTCACGCCCGTCGCTACAGGCAAAGCCCTTCCATGGACTGTGTGGAGGCCGTATGTATGGGTGAAGAAAGGATAACGGCCCGCGCAGCCGATTCCTGAAACCGTAACGACCCTCTGATGGGACAGGCCCGCACGTTGGATGGCATTGTTTAAACCCTGATGGATCCCAAAATATCCGCAACCGGGGCACCACGTGGGCAGATTTTCAGATCGAATGGAAAAGACTCTGGAGTCCTCGATCTTCGCCACCTGTGACGCAAGAGCTTTCCCCGATGTCTTCATAGGAGACTCCGAATATTTTCGTAAATTGCGGAGGCGGGCATGGGCATTCCCGTTACACGGTTCAGGCGAACCACATCTTTTCTGTGCAAGTGCCCGATGAGATCGGCCAATTGTCCCTCGTAATTCAATTCCGGTATGAGAATCTCACCACACCGGTCCATGAAGCCTCTAATCACGTCCTTGTGATAGGGGAAAAGGGAAGTTATCTTCAAAGCGCCGACCCTTAACCCCTCTTTTTGTGCCTTGAGAACCGCCTCCAAAGCTGCGCCGAAAGTTGAACCCCAAGCAATCACCCCCACATCCATGGAATCGCCGCCTGAAAAAATCTCCGGTGCAGGAAGGTCTGCCAGAGCGCCCTGAATCTTTCGGTGCCTTTTCTCAGTCATCTTCATGTGGTTTTCAGGGCTGTAATCCGGGATCCCTTTTTCAGAGTGCTCCAGCCCTGTGGCTGTGAAAAGGTAGCCCCCCATGCCCGGAACCGCGCGGGGCGAAATACCGGATTCCGTAACTTCATAACGTCGATAGCGATCTCTAGTTTCCTCCCCGGGGTAGATGTTCCAATCCGCCAGTTGCTCATCTGTGGCGCGAGGCATGTTGACGCTTTCCACCCGGTTGTCCAGGAAGAAATCCGTGAGCACAATGACCGGGACCTGATATTTTTCCGCCAGTTGAAAGCTTCGCACCGTGTATTGGTAGCATTCCGTCACCTTTGTCGGCGCAAACACGATCCGGGCTGAATCACCGGGTCCGCCGAATACAGCAGCATGAAGATCGGACTGTTCCGTTTTCGTGGGGAGTCCCGTGGCCGGGCCTCCCCTCTGGGCGTCGATAATCACAGCAGGGATCTCCGCCATGATCCCATGGGTGATGAGCTCCGTCATGAGGGCAAAACCTGGCCCCGACGTTGCTGTCATGGCCCGTTTTCCGGCATAGAAACTGCCCATGACTGCGCCGATGGAGGAAATCTCGTCCTCCATCTGCACAACCCGTCCCCCCTGCTCCGGCAGGGCCTTGGCCAGATATTCCATGATAGGTGTGGCTGGCGTGATAGGATATCCGAAATACAGTTTGAGATTCGCGTCAAGGGCACCCCGCGCGATGGCAACGTTTCCTGAAAGCAACACCTTGTCCGCCGCCTCTTTCTTTTCCGGTATGGCTCATAGACGAAACGTCCTTCCGTGGAAGGACTTGCGGGCGTACCGGTAACCTGCATCGAAACATTTGAGATTGGCATCCAAAACCTTATTGCCCTTAGGCGTAAACTTCTTCTTGATTACATGATGGAAAAATGCCGAAGGCACCTCGAACAGTGCGGCGAATGCTCCGAGCGCCGTCAGGTTTCGGCCCCTTTTGCCTCCCGACACCGATGCAGCGAGGTCACCGAAGGGGATACCGTAAAGCAGGGTCTCCGGTTCAACACGGGCGGCAATGGATTGATCCTCGTTGATGTAGAAAGGGGGTTTATCGTCAAAGAGCACCACCGCATGTCTTGCCAGAAAAGGAACTCTCGACAGGGACTGATCGTCGTCCAGAGAAATAAGCACATTGGTACGGTCGCTCAGGGCAAGCATTTCCACGTCCCCGAGCCTGGACAAAGTCACGCACCGACCGAACCCCCGGATCTCTGCCGGGTAGGAATCAAAGGCCAGCACAGAAAGGCCTGCTCTGGACACGGCCTCGTTGAGAATACCCCCTGCAGCGATGGTCCCGTCTCCGGACATCCCGCATATCTCCACGCTCAAGTCCACACTCGGCATTTTCAGCTAAAACTCCATCCACCAAGAAGTGTTTATTTTGATGCCCCGGATGTCGAAGATTCTCTCCTTCGCCACCTCAGCCGCGATCCTTCCGCCTGCGAGGTTCGTGGCTGCCAAACGACCCAGTTTGACGGCATTGTCGTGCCCGATAGAAACCCAGTAGTCCCCGAGTTCAGGATGATAAACCTGGGCACAGTCCCCGGTGGCATAGATTCCCTCGAACCCGGAATTCAAGTACTCGTCCACAAGGATTCCCCGGTCTATGCGGAGGCCGCACCCGGCAAGAAAACGAACGTCGGGCACGAGGCCGAAGAAGGCGCCGATCATGCCCACCCGAATTTTCCGGCCATTCGCTTCGACATCATACCTGTGCTGTGCGAGACGGGCGATACTCCTGATCCTCTGTCGGGCCAGAACCTCCACCCCCCTGTCTTCAAGTCTCCGGCTCACCTCATCAAAGAGCTCACTCTCACACCGAAGAGGCCAAAAAGCGTCTTCATTCAGCATGAACAGAACCTTCTTGTCCAGGCTCAGGAGCGCCTTTGTGACGGCAAAGGATGTGAGATCGCCGCCCATCATCATGACCGAATCCACATGGGAGAGTTTTTCGATCCACAACTTAGCATCCTCCAACGTCTTGAGAGTAAAGAGGAGGTCCTTGAAG
>JARRRH010000270.1:0-4854 GCA_037380925.1 Deltaproteobacteria bacterium
TTCCACCCTCAATGCATGCGGACGGCGCGGCTCATAAGCGCAGAGACGGCTCTCTTCAAGAAGGGGTGTGACATGGAGCCCCCGGAGGGCAGCGTCAAACAGAAAAGCGAGGAGACTCGGAGGAAGGAATACTATTCCAGACTCTACCGGAAATTCATCTGGATCACTCTGGTCTGTTCGATCATTCCTTTGTTGCTTGTGGGCTGGGCGATCAATCTCCACTACACCAGATTCGCCAAGGCCCGGATGATCCATTCTTTCCAGACCCAGGTTGAATACCACAAGAGGATCATTGAGCTCTTTCTGAGAGAGGCCGGGGCCAAACTTCAGCTTATTGCGCAGACCCATTCCAAAGACTTTCTAGGCGGGATGAGCAACCTGGCCCATGTCTTCGAAGTCATGAACCACGAGTATGGGGCCATAACGGATTTGGGCGTTATTGACGCGCAGGGCCGCCATGTGGCCTACATCGGTCCCTACGATCTCATGGACAAAAACTATGAGCAAGCTTTCTGGTTCAAGGAGGTGATGGAAAAGGGTCTTTACATCAGCGACATGTTCATGGGATTCCGGAAGGTCCCCCATTTTGTCATAGCCATCACCAGGGAGGAGAAAGGAGAAAAATGGATTCTGAGGGCGACTGTAGACACGGAAGCCTTTAGATCCCTGGTGGAAAACGTGAGGATCGGCAAGACCGGGGAAGTGTACCTCATAAACGAGGAAGGGTTCCTTCAGACCAGCCCCCGGCTGAGCGGCCGTATCATGGACAGGGCCCCTATCCCCCAGGACCCATGGCATGAGGGAATCCGGGTGCGGGTCTTTGAGATGGATGGGATGGGGCAGGAAAAGAATCCGGAGAAACAGATCATGGCAACCGCATGGCTTAAAGAGCCGCGATGGATGCTGGTGGTGAAGCAGAATTATTCAGAAGCCTTTGATGAGGTCAACTACGCCAACTACGCCACCTTAATCTTCCTCCTCCTCAGCGCCCTGACCATCCTGATCGTCATTATTCTGATGACCCGGCACTTGGTCTCTGTGATCAGAAAGCGGGACGATGAGGCGGATCAACTGGGCATGCAGCTGATGGAGGCGGGCAAGATGGCTTCTCTGGGGGAACTCTCTGCAGGGGTCGCCCACGAAATCAATAATCCCCTGGCCATCATTCTGACGGAAAGGCAAATACTTTTGGACTTGGAGGAAAACACGCCCAATATGGGCCAGGATTTCAGGGAACAGTTGTCGGATTCGTTGGAGCAAATCGATATTCAGGTCAATCGCTGTAAGCGTATTACTCACAATCTGTTGCGTTTTTCCCGCCGCACCAGGTCGGTGATCGAAACCGTAGACATAAACGACTTTCTACAGGAAGTGGTGGAGCTCATGGAAAGGGAGGCTAAAACGAGCGGCATCAAGTTCATCACCGAACTGGATGAAAACGTGCGGCCCATCCTTTCCGATCCCTCCCAGCTCCAGCAGGTGTTCTTGAATCTCATCACCAACGCCATTGATGCCCACGACGGAAAACCTTACGGTACCGTCCGGATCAACACAGAAGCGGAGGACAAGAAAAAACAGATAAAAATTGTGTTCAGGGATACGGGCTCCGGTATCGACAAACAGAACTTGAGCAAAATATTCGATCCTTTTTTCACCACCAAGTCGGTGGGGAAGGGGACCGGATTGGGGCTCTCCATATGTTACAGCATCATCCAGAGGCTGGGGGGGAGCATTGCAGTGAAGAGCGAGGTGGGAGAGGGTACGGAGTTTACCCTTTTTCTCCCTTACGAACTCCCTTCCGAATTACAAGAGGGCGTGACGGATTTGGAAGCAATCTAAAATTCCCCGGAGTTTTCTGAAAGGAGGAAGACAAAGATGAAGGGGTCCAAAATACTGCTGGTCGACGACGAGGCGGTTTTCACCAACAACATGTCGAAACTGCTTTTGAACAGGGGCTATCACGTGACCGCGGTCAACAGCGGAGATGCCGCCATCCAGGCCATGGGAGAAGAGGATTTCGATGTGGTGGTGCTGGACCTGAAGATGCCGGGTATGGACGGCATCACCACCTTGAAGGAGATCAAAAAACTGGGGCTTTTCACAGAGACCCTGATTTTGACCGGGCACGGATCCATCGACACAGCCCTGGAAGCGATCAAGCTGGGCGCGTACGATTACTTGACCAAACCGTGCGAGATCAATGACCTGGTGGTGAAGATCGAAGGAGCATGGGAAAAGAAGGACGACGCCGAGAAGCAGGACATTCAAGATAAGATCCAAAAGGTCGTGGAATCACCCTCATCGGTTTTCGACGTGTTTCCGAAAAAGAAGGTCTAGGGTGGCGGGCTTCACCCGTCCGCAATCTATTCAAATGCCAGGCCGGGAGCCTTGGTACTGAAGAAGGGGCAAGCTCACATCCATTAAGTCAGCGCTTTTAGGATGGCCCTTCCCCTGTATCATCTTTGGGCGGGGCCTTTTGCTCCAGTCGCAAAAGGTTCTCCCTGGCAAAGTCGATGGTGGGATCCAGTTCGAGGGCAAGTCGATAGTAAGTCATCGCGTTTTCCTTGTCGCCCATATCCCTGTAGTTCGAAGCGATGTTCGCGTAATCAATGGCTGAAGAGGGATTGAGGGCGATGACTTTTTTAAAGCAGCCGATCGCCTTGGGGTGTTCCTTGAGTTTGTAATAGCAGAACCCCATAAGGTTGTAGATATCCGTTCGCTCTGCGTCCCATCTTTCCCCTTTCTCCAAAGCCGAAAGGGCCTCCTTGTATTTCTCCAGATCCTTCAGGCAATGTCCCATGTAGGAATAAATGGTGGGGATATCCTCTGGCTTCGGATCCAGATCGAGGGCCTCCTCAAAATGTTTCAGCGCCTTTTGGGGTTCATTCATGGCCATCCGGCAAGAACCGAGATAGAATTTGACATAATATTTTCCGGGCATCAGGCGATCCATGTCTCGCAGTTCCGCCATGGCCCGGAGGGGGTCACCGCTCTCGGCGAGCAGCTTGGCTGAAAGCATCCCGACGCTCGTGCCCGCGGCCCTTTCTCTGAAATGGGCCCCTGGAACAAGGGTGTAAAAAGCCGGAACTCCCAATTTGGGATGGGTGATATCCACAGCAATGACCGGCATGTGAAGCCGGGCCAGGGCAGAGACCACGTTTTCCAACTCCACCTTCATGTTGGGGTTGGAAATGTCCGGCAAAGACGAGATGCTGATTTGGGGACCCGAATCGATCACATAGGCAGCCTCTTCCAGGGACTTGAACTTGGGAAGCCCGCTCGCCACATAGTTTGATCCCGTGTTGAAGTCGCCTGCAAGCTGGGCCACTTCCGTCAAGGCCCGGATCAGCGACTTGTGAGGGCTTGTCGTCGTACCGGCAGTCCAGACCATTTCACTTGTGTCAGGGAAGGTGGAAGGATCATAGGCCAGCACACCCACGCTGGGAATCCCCATGTCCAGGGTGAAATCGGTGATGAACAACTCAACCCCTGCGCTCCGGTATTTCTGAATGAGTTCGCGCGCCAGGGGATCCGTGGAGGGTTCGATATCCAGAGCAGGCGTCGGCATTTGGTTCCGGCTTATGATGGAGGAGACATGCCTTTCCACAACTTCGCAGACACCCTGGAGAAGGGCCTCCTCCACTCCATTTCCGGCTGAAGAGCCGTTGAACTCGTTGATCGCATAAAACCAATCAAAGGGGATCAAGAACGTTTGATCATCCGCAAGGCTGTAAGCCCGGGTCCAGCGGAGAGGCAACTTCGAGAAGATTTCCCCGGCAACCTCCAACTCGTCGGAGTCGTCATGCACGGACTGGGCGATGCGTTCAAAGGGCAGAGCAGGCTCCTTCAGGTGGCGGTATTCCTGCACAATGAAGTTTTGCGGGTTTTGCAGGAAGCTGAAAAAGCTGAAGCGCTCTGCAAGCTCCATCACCGCGCTCGCTTCAGCTTGCTGTGGGGTTCCCCCTTTGCCCATCTGCTTTTTGGCTCCGATGGCCGTTTCAGCGTCCCTTCCGCAAATGCTGAAATAGACGGGGATGCCCAGCCTCCCGTTGTCAATGCGCAGGGTTTCTTTCAACACATCGAGATCCACTTCCTTCAGCCTGGCCCTGAAACGGGCAACCGTCTCCTCGGGGCTCAGAATTTTGTCCTGATCATAGGTGTAGCTCTTAAAAGCATCTTTGAGCACAATCTTGTATGCCACGTCAATGAATCCCCCGGATCATCATGCTTCCTCCGTCACCTTTTCCCATCTCCCTTTTGAAAAGGGAGGTCGGGAGGGATTTCTCAATTCACCTTCTTCTTAATTTCTTCATAAATGATCCCTAACACGGCGTCAGTGTTCCTTAGGACTTCTCTGCTATTGAACCGCAACACTTTGACCCCGAGGTTCGCCAAAAATTGATCTCGTTCCTTATCTCTCTCGACATGCGCTTTTTCGGCATGCTGTGAACCATCCACCTCAACGACCAATCTTGCCTTGGGCGCGAAGAAATCCACGATGTAATCCCCAAGTGGCTTTTGGCGATAAAATTGGAGTCCCAAAATCTGCTTTCCCCGGAGCCGCGACCACAGGGCCTGCTCACTTTCGGTCATGTTTTTGCGCAGAGAACGCGCACTGTGCTTGAGTTTGCTGTTGTATGGGATAAGTCTCTTTCCCATATCAAATCTCCCCTAACCCCTCTTTGCCAAAGAGGGGGAACGCGCCGCATGCGCAATTTTACTTTGGCGCCCATCCTTCCCCTCCCTTTTGAAAAGGGAGGTCGGGAGGGATTTCTCAATTCACCTTCTTCTTAATTTCTTCATAAATGATCCCTAACACGGCGTCAGTGTTCCTTAGGACTTCTCTGCTATTGA
>JARRRH010000271.1:0-4248 GCA_037380925.1 Deltaproteobacteria bacterium
TCCGCTTCCATGGCTTCCTTCCTCGTTTCCTGGTCAACTGTGGGGCCGACACGCCCTCAGGCCGGGTAGGCCTCTCACCTAATCACAGCATTCTCTGCCAAAAAACCGATGAATTCAACAAATAAGAAGAGCGCCATTGACAAGGGCGCAACCTTTCTCCTAGAGTAGGGGGCTCAATTGCCCTGAAAGGTTTCTGGTCATGAGGAAAAACACGGCTGTTATCTTTGATTGCGACGGTGTCATGTTTGACTCACGTCAGGCGAACATCAACTTCTACAACCATCTTCTAGCCCACTTCGGTCTGCCTCCGATGACAGAGGAACAGGTCCCCTTTGTACACATGCACACGGCTGACGAATCGGTCCGGGAAATCTTCAGAGGCACGCCTCATGTGGAGGCCGCCCAGGATTACAGGATGGCTCTGGACTACAGCCCATTTATAAGAGACATGATCATGGAACCCGGCCTGAAGGAGGTCCTGACCCTGCTGAAACCCGAGCATGGCCTTGCCGTGGCTACAAACAGAAGTAACACTATTGACCGGGTTCTGAAGCGGCACAGCCTTAAGGCCTTTTTTGACATCGTTGTCTCCTCTCTAGACGTGGAAAGGCCAAAGCCCCATCCAGAGGCCCTCTTCAAAATTCTCGATTTCTTTCAAATCGGCCCAAGGCGAGCGTTTTATGTGGGAGACTCCGCGGTGGACTATGAAACAGCCAGGGGGGCCGGCGTGGTGTTCGTTTCCTACAAGAATAGATCCTTGAAAGCGGATTTCCACGTGGATTCCCTTGTGGAGATCAGCAAAATCGTGGGCTCATCAGATGGGTCAGCTGAGACAAATCCTCAGGGGTGAATCGTGCTGGAAGTTACGTTGTTTTCAGTAACGCCTTGACCTCTTCCTTGTCGGGTCCTTCCGGGGCCAGGTCCAGGAACTGCTGAAAAGCCTCCGAAGCTTCCTTCTTTCTGTTCAAACTGAGATAAAGCTTGCCCAGACGATAATAGGCAGCAGGATCATTGGGTAAATACTGAATGGCCATCTGATAGGCATCAATCGCCTCGTCCCATTTCTGCAGGGCCTCGTAGGCGTACGCCATGTTAAAGTATGCAGTGCTGTGAGTGGGCTCTAATCTTAGAGCACGCTGGTAGCTCTGAATGGCCTTTTCATAGTTCCCCATGTTGTAGTACACCAACCCCATATTCGTGTACGCAAAGTGCGGTGTCTTGTAAAGCACATCGTCCACCGCTTTTTGAAAACTCTCAATGGCAAGGGCGTACTTACTCATGAGTAAATAGAGGGTCCCCAGATTGTTCTGGACCTCGGGAAACCGGGGCTTGAGGCTTAATGCCTTGTTGAAATGCCTCAGGGAGCGGTCGTATTGCGCCATATCCCTGTAAACCAGACCCAGCTCATTCTGTAGCTGAGCATCGCCCGGATCCAATTTCTCGGCATCGAGCAGCTTTGCAAGGGCCTCCCTCAAATTCCCTTGAGCCATATAGGATGTCCCGACTCTTTCCAGAGCTTCAGCCTTTTTCTTGTCGCCTGCCTCTTTTTTCTGGGTCCCCGCACAACCGAAGCACCCCAGGCAAAATAACAGGACAAAAACTGTGATGATGCGCTTTCTGAACAAGAAGCACCTCCTCTGATGTAATGATTGAAGATTTTGGAATTTATACAACCTATTGAAGATAGGGATCTATTTGGGGACTTGGCCTTTCGCCCTGCCCAGAGCAGGCCCCGGTCCTTCGGATAATTTTACCCCGTTCGCCTGCCCCGTCAAATAGAAATTTCATGGTACTTCAAATCGGAGCTTTATATTGATTCTAGCACTTAGCTGCAGGAGTCCGCTTTATGTCATCTCGACCGAAGGGGAGAGATCTTTTAATGTATCCGTGCTATAAGATTTCTCGCCTCACTCGAAATGACAGGATTGTAAAGGGGTTTATGCGACACGGTGCTACCGGCGCGGCATTTCTTCTCAATCCAGCGGGGCAGGCATCCAAGGGCAATGCGAACTCACCGGAGCTTTCCCCCAATAAAAAACGAGATTGTTATGCCCTGCACGGCGCCTCAAACTGCGCAGGGCCGCAAACACAATCTCGTTCATCTTTCAAGGTCTCAGAGAAGCAACGGGCGTACTGAGCTTTTTCCGCGCCCAAGCGCTTTACAAGCGGGATGCATTCTGGCCCTCGTAGGCACTTTCAAGCACCGTGGGCGTCAGGAATATCAACAATTCCGTTCTTTCAAGTGTCTCCAGCTGGGCCTTGAACAGCCATCCAAAGAAAGGAATGCGCCTCAACACCGGAACGCCGCTCTCATCGTTTAAAACATTCTCCGTATAGATGCCACCGATTACAACCGTCTCGCCGCTCTTGACCATCAATTTGGTGAAGAGATCTTTTCCCCTCTTTCCACGAGCCTGCTCTACCTCGTCTTTAACCGTCACTTCCATAGTCACATAGTTGTTGTAACTGACCGTGGGCAAGACCGACAAACGAAGCTGCGCTTCAACCTCTTTGGGCTCCACGTTCTCCGCCGCCTCGAGATAGAAGGTGCTCCCCCTCGAGATTGTAGCTTCCTCCCCGTTGCTGGCTATTACCTTGGGAGCTGAGATAATCTTTGCTTTGCCCTCGTTCTCCGCCAGGGCAATTTCTGCGTTGAGGGTCACAGCCCCCAATGTGCTCGATGTAAGATAACCGACGCTAAAGCCGAGATTCGGTGCCCAACTCGTCGGCGCATTGGAAGAGAAAGTTCCTCCCACCAGTGAATCTGATCCGCTCGAGTAAGTGGTTGCATCCGTAGGTATCCCAAAGCTAACGCCTGTGTTATGCCTCCGTTGCGCGTTCACGCCGGACGCGGTCCCGGGAATACCCCACCTCACGCCAAGGTCGCGCGAGAAGTTGGTTTCCGCATCCACGATGCGGGCCTCGATCATAATCTGTTTGGTCGGTGTATCGAAATTCTTTATGACTTTTTTGATCTCTGACAATCTTTGTGCCGTATCGGTCACGATAATCATATTTCTGCCGGGCCGATTTTCATTTCCGGTGGAGGTTATGCGACCTCGTTCGCTCAAGTACGTTTCAAGATGGTTTTTGATTTCGCCGGCTGTGGTAAAATTAATGTGAATGTATTCTGTAACCAGGGGCTCGAGTTTTTCCTCCATTTCCTTGGCCTTCATTGCAGCCTCTGCCTGCCTCTGCAATTGCGCCTCATACTCTTGCTGTTTCCTCTTCTCTTCAGCTTCAATTTGAGCCATCTGCGCCCTTGTGGTTACCCAGATGACATTTCCGACCCGCCTCATGCTCAGGTTGTTGTTGTCCAGAATCAAATCCAGGGCTTGATCCCAAGGCACATCCTTGAGCCTCATGGAAACCATCCCTTTCACCTCCGGACCCCAGACAATATTTAGATTGCTCACCTCTGCGATCAGGCGAAGAATGTTGGTCACATCGGCATTCACGAAGTCCATGGTCATGGCTGCGCCGGTATATTTTTTCCGCAAAGCAGGAGGCAAACCGCTCGTGCTGTCGGGGAGCGTCACCATGGGACCGCCAGAAGTTGTCTTACCCGCAATGGGTGTCACCTCCGGCAGCCCGGGTTTTGCAGGAAAGACGGTCGGCGCCAGCGTCTTGGGTCCTGCAGAGGCCTGCGCCAGCTTAAAAGGCACGATTTTCTTCTCGGGCGGCTTAAGGTCGGTGCGACCAAAGTCAATCGTAATTTCCGTGTTCTTTTGATTGACATGATAGGGCACCATTTCCCTCAGGTTGATGGCGATGGTGACCGTTTGCTTTGCCGGCGAAAGGGTAGCCTTGACCCGGTCCACCGCCCCGTCAAAATAAGAAGAATCCAACCGTCGCATAATGAGAGGTGGGATGGTGGCCCCCGCAAGGGTCATGATCAGGTTCTTGGGTGCTTCCTGGTTCAGGTCGAAGCGGGCCTTTTTGTCCGTTGTGACCATCACCCGGGATTTTCCGCGAGGCAACATGGTAAAATCGACACCCAGAATCTGGGTCAGTGGCCCAGGACGCTTCTTGAAGAAGATGCGGGGCTCTGAAGGGGTAACCGCCGAAGCAACCGCATCTTCTTCAAAACCGGCAAGACCCGGCTCAGGCTCAGGCTTCGGGGCTCGGGTCGCCCCTGCCTGCGGAGTCAGGGTGAGCTTGATGATATGGTCTAGGGACTCGACGTCATAGTCCAGAGGTCCGGTGGTGCCCACGACCACCCTGGTGGTCGTGTTTTGGGTTTTTCCC
>JARRRH010000272.1:0-4242 GCA_037380925.1 Deltaproteobacteria bacterium
CCCTGCACTTGATCCCTAACCGCCAGAGGGCCAAGTGGGAGGAAGTACTCGCTGTCAAGATCGAGGGAGATCTATGCCCCATGTGCAGGTTCAATCTCCTGGAAAACGAACAGTACCGTGATGCACAGGGCAACGTGCTGTGGGAGAAATTCCCGGTGGTACAACTCAATTTAAGCGAAAGAGATCGTTGCGGCATTGGAACTTTTCAGCCCTCGGATCCTAAGAACCAGGATGTCGCTGAGCTCATAGGGAGGGTGGACCTCGCAAAAATAACTCAGTACGGGGAGACGGACCCAAGGGCGTACAGTCTCGATGGAGAATTGGAAGTCGCGAACCGAGGCTTAATGGAGTACATAGAGATCCTTAAATGTGACATCAAATTTCACTATATCCTCATCACCGTGGCACAAGAACAGGTTCTCAAGGCACCGGGCTTTCCCCATATCTATGTGGACGAAGTCATTCTTTCACACACCAACCAGACCGAGTTCGACAAGTTCAAATCCGTCAAAGAGAATGAGGCACTCCATGACAGGATGTATCCCATTTATGTTCCTTACAATCTCAAGGTGAAAGACGAGGAGAAAATCTATAAAAAGCTCATTGAAAGGAGCGAGTTCGGCAATGTCCACCTTGCCCCTTACTCCCTGAACGTGTGCGCACAGTTTGCGGTTCTAACCAGACTCAAGGAGAGCGAACTCTGCCCAAACCCGGTAAAGAAAATGAAATACTATAATGGAGACCCTGTGGCCGAAAAGGAAAAGGACCAAGTAGATCTTGTTGAGCTGCGCGTGGAGGGCAAGAAAAAAGAGGAGGGGATGTCCGGTATTAGTCCCCGCTTCGTGATCAACGCCATAAACATGGCCCTTGGAGGGAAGGAATCCGCAGGTTGTGTCAACCCACTGGACGCCATCCGCGGGCTTCGAGCTAATTTTGAACATCACATCGGGTTCACGGAAGAGGAGAGGACGAGGTATCTCGCCCTGCTCGTCGGTGAGAAAGACAGCGTTCTTAGCGAGTACAGGGAGATTGCCAAGAAAGAGGTAAATCGAGCTTTCCTTTTTGCTTACGAAGATCAAGCCCAAGCCCTGTTTGACAACTATATGAAGAATGCGACGGCCTATTGTCTGAAGAAAAAGATCAGGGACCCCGTGACCGGTGAAGAACAGGAGCCGGACGAAAAACTCATGCGCGGTATTGAGGAGCTCATCGGGGTCTCGGAGAATGCCAAGAGGGAGTTTCGCCAAGGAATTTTTGTGTTCAAGAGCGACGCCATAGACCAGGGAAGGGAGTTCAGTTTCACCACATACAGCCCTTTGCAGGAGGCTATTGAGCGAAAGCTTATCGGGGATCTCAAGAACGTGGTCTCCTTGACCATTGCGGACAAGACCCGCAGGGACCCTAAGACCATGAAGCGGCGGCAAGACGCCCTGGAGGCGTTGCAGCAAAAGGGCTACTGTCCGGTCTGCGCGGAAAATCTGCTCCAGTTTGTCGGAGACGTGCTCAGGAAAGAGGAGTAGGAGGAAGAAAAAGATATGGCTGTCAAAAAACAGGACTGGGAACTTTCCCAGAGAGGGGTCAAAGACGCCGCTCGTCACAGGGAGAAGGTCCGTGAGTCTATTCAGAAGAACATTGCCGATGTGATTGCCGATACCTCCATCATCACTCGTAAAAAAGGGCACATCGTAAGGGTGCCCATCCGGGGGTTAAAAAGCTACCGGTTCATTTTCAGACGCGAGAGCTCGGGAGGGACCGGCATGGGACAGGGAAAGGGTGAGAAAGGGGATGTCGTCGGGCGCCAACCTTCCCGGGACGGCCAACCGGGACAGCCCGGTGACCAGCCTGGTGTGGACTACTTGGAGACGGAAATCGACATTGAAGAGTTGATCGGAATAATGCTTGAGGATTTGGGCCTGCCCAATCTCAAGAAGAAGCCCTTTGCCGAGACGGCCACACCCAAGGGGTGGAAGTTCAACAGCATAGAGAAAACAGGGATCTTCTCCCAACTGGACAAGAAACGGACCCTGAAGGAGGCCGTGAGGCGGACCGCCTCGTTCGTGGGAGAGCTTGCAAGAGAAACGGGGCAGCCGGAAGAGGCCTGCAGGAAGGCTCTCACAATGGCCGGCGGCGATATATCCCGTGCGAAAAGGTTCCTTCAAGAGGAGATCTCGCTGGACCGGGCCGGAGATTTCATTCCCCTGTTCAACGACGACCTCAGATATCGAACCCTCGAGAAGGATGTTGAATATCACTCTAATGCGGTGGTAATCGCCATGATGGATGTTTCAGGCAGTATGGGGACTATGAAGAAGTATTTAGCCAGATCTTTCTTCTTTTGGCTCGTAGAATTCCTGAAACAAATATACGAGAGGGTGGAAATCCGCTTCATTGCCCACACGACTGAAGCCACCTTAGTGGATGAGCAGGACTTCTTTCACAAGGGAGAGAGCGGAGGGACCTTTTGTCACTCGGCCTATGACCTGGCCGGCTACCTAATAGAGACGGAGTACAGTCCAAGTCGATGGAATGTCTATCCTTTCCATTTTTCCGATGGCGAGGACTTCGATCCCATGAAAACCATGGCATCTGCAAAGAGGCTGATGCAACAGGGTATCAGTATGCTCGGCTACGGAGAGATCCACACGGATCCTTACACCACGTCGCGTCTTATGGAGACCTTTGCCGGGGAGCTGCACTTGGACAGAGGGACGCCGTACAGGGACGACTTTGAGATCCTCTTTGGAACCGGTTACGCCACGCCGTTTGTTGGAGCAATCTTGAAGGACAAATCTCATGTCTACCTGGCGCTCAAAGAATTTCTGAAAAAAGAAAGGACATTTGAGAAGCAACTATGAATTCAGAATTAAAGCGTCTCGACCAATTTGACAGCAAGATAAAGGACACCGCCGGGGAACTGGGCCTCGATTTCTTTCCCCAGGAGTTTGATGTGATTCCAGCCAGAAAGATGGTAGAGATCTTGGGCTATCGCTTCCCTGTCAATTATTCCCATTGGTCGTTCGGCCGGGATTATGAGATGGAAAAAACCAAGTATGAACACGGGCTCGGCATTCCTTATGAAGTGGTCCTTAACTCGAATCCTTGCAGGGCATATCTCATCAACACCAACCCCTTCCCCGTACAGGTGATGGTTATGGCCCATGTTTATGCGCATAATGACTTTATGAAAAACAACTCTCATTTCAAGCCGACGCGGAGAGATATCCTCCCCTCAGCCTCCGAGGCGGCGATTCGCTTTCAGAGATATGAAAAGCGGTACGGTCTCGAGGAGGTTGAGCGTTTGATGGACGCAGGACTGAGTATTGAGCTCAACATCAATCCGGATTTCTTCATGCGGGAAGAGACCGAGGAAGAAAATCGCGAGAGGCATTCCAAGTCCCCAACGCCCGCTCCAATTCCCGGGCCGTACGATGACTTGATCCCAAGGAAGAAGAGAAAGCCCAGATCTGAAAGAGAACACGATAGGAAGACCCCTCTCGAGCCGGAGCGCGATGTAGTACTTTATATTCTGAATCATTCGCCCAAACCACTGATGGAGTGGGAAAAGGATATCCTGTCCGTCATTCGCGATCAGTCAAGGTACTTTATGCCGCAGAGGCGAACCAAAATCATGAACGAAGGGTGGGCCACGTACTGGCATATGAGAATCATGGAGCGCCTTTTCCGGGACGGATGGCTTAAAGAGGATGAGCACGGATATTACAACCTGTACAATGCCCGTGTCCTGGCCACAAGTCCTCGAACCATCAATCCCTACCTGGTGGGCCTCAAAATCTTCGAGGATATCGAAGACCGGTGGAATAAAGGCCGGTTTGGAAGGGAGTGGGAGGAGTGTGAGGACCCTGAGAAAAAGGAGAGCTGGGATCTGCGGCTCGGCCAGGGAAAACAAAAGATCTTCGATGTAAGAAGGAGTTACAGCGACCGTTTTTTCGTCGAGCAGTTTTTGACCGAAGAAATGGTGGAGGAACTGCAACTCTATCTCTATGAGGGGCGTCAGGAAATGGGTGAGACGAAATATGTGATAAGCGAGCGAGACTGGAGAGAGATCAAAAGTCTTATGGTCGCACATCTGAGCACCTTTAATACCCCCTTAATCACGGTAGAAAACGGCGACTTTAAGGGCAAGAGGGAGCTTTACCTGAAACATGCCTTTGAGGGAATGGAGTTGGACCGTGAGTACCGGGAGAAAACCATGGAGCACATCTTCTACCTTTGGGATCGTCC
>JARRRH010000273.1:0-4239 GCA_037380925.1 Deltaproteobacteria bacterium
CATGTCTTCATCGATTATCGATATACAGACCCCGACCGTGTCAAAAACCGCCTGCAACTGGTCCTTGGCGACGGTGAGCCGCCTGTTTGTCTCTTTCTGGTGGTCCAGTATCTGTTCGAACGAGAGGGCTATTATTCCTATCGGGTCGAGTTCTATCAGGGTGTTGTCGTCCAACTCCTCCTTGCAGAGGGGTTTTGTGCCCATAACGGAAAGGAGGTGATTGACCTTGTCCCTGATGTATTTTTTCAGGCTTTCGTTGGCTGCCTTCAGGTCCGTTTCCAAAAATTCCACGGTTCTGCTCATTCCTTATACTCCAAGGTGATTTCGTAATAACTTTTCCTTTGAATGACCTCCACACCGTACCCCATTGCAAGGGCCGCGCCCGGTATGGTTCTTGTGGCGTCTCGATGGTCGGTTTTGATAACAAGCCTGGCCCTTGTCTCCATCAGCCTTTCCCGGTTGGTATTCAGTTCGCTCAAGGTAATCAGCAGGCAGGCCGGACATATCTGTCCTCTTATGTCGAGGATGATGTCTTCAATCGTGAATTCCATTGTCTTCCCCCTTTTTTCCATCCTTCAAGAATCTGCTTTTTAAGAAAGACGGTCCCCAGATATGAACCGCCGGTGACACCTAAAACAAAAAGGATGCTTTGAAGTGCCAACACCGGCAGACCGCCGATCATATGCCAGAGGTTACACCCCCCGGCCATAAACGCCCCGGCCGCCATGAACATCCCTCCGGCGAAAGCCGAGAAGGCCTGCCTGACGGGAGGCAGACGTTTTATCCTGAATTCCCCGAGCCGCAGGGAAGAGATGCAAGCCCCCCCGACAATTCCCGCCATCAGGGGAAGTTGGGAAATGGCGATGGAATCGATAACAGGGCCGGCGCCGCCGGGCATGATGGCGCCATAAAGAAGCCTTGGCGACTGCATATGGTAATATGAGATCTTTCCTGCGACAGATGGCAGCATCACGGCAATTAGGGAACCGGAAAGTTTTGCAAATCCCATGTTGACCGCCAGAGGCCTACCGGAAACCGCCAGTGTTGCCGTGATGACAATGGCCATCATGAATGATGCCGTCCACGGGTCGAGATATCCGCGGGCATAAGCTGTTGGTGGCCGCCCTCTTTTTCTCTTCCTTCCCCAGGCGAGAATCATCATTAAAAGAGATGCCGCGATCACGGGGGCCGCGGCGCTGCCGATAACGTGCTCCATGGCGGTTTTATCTGAAAAAAACACGGTCGAGCGCGCAAATGAGTCGACAAAGGGATAAAGCGCGGCCGAGGCGAACTCGCCGAAAAGAACGCCGCCGAAAGTGATGGCGCTTACCATGCTTCCGCCGCCGAGCTTGTACAGGGTGCCGAGCAGGCAGCCGCCGCCAAGCACCATGCCTGCGCCAAACAGCACCCCTCCCAACAGACTGGCGGCCGAAGGTGTGCCGAAAAAGGATGGGGGATAAACGGATATGACGCGAAAAAATCGCATTAGATAAAGAGAAAAGGCGAGCAATGCTACCAGAAGGAGGAGTGCCCTCAGTCTGAGGTAATCTCTGAACAGGAAAAGGTCTCGGAATGCACCCGCTATGCAGAAATCGGACCTGTACATTATGATGCCGAGCGACAGACCGATCGCAAACTGGGTGAAAGCAATGTAACAAATACGAATAGAGTTCGTACTTCCTTCCTCTTTATCCCTTGAAAAGGGGTCTTACCCCCAAAGCCGTTGTTGGTGTGCCCCCAGGAATTTCCTGGGTAACAGGGGCAGGGGGCTATGCTCAAATCCGCCGAAACGAAAGAGAGTCATCGTGTTCAATCGGTTTGCCGATGAGAGCGCAAGTCGCATTCCACCATGTTTCTCTGCAGGAATTGATTCTTTGTATATAAATTTCAATTTTCATAATAATGAAACTCCTTCTTTGGAAGGAGATCCTTCAAAAAACAAGTTTTACTAAGTTCTCGATTATAGTTCGGACGTCGCCAAAGTCAAATTTTTCTCTGCAGTAAAATCATGAAGCTAGCTGGCACATAATTTGCTGAACAAGTCATGCGAATTTACAATCCCAAGGAGGAAAAGACATGGCCAAAAAAATAGCGGTCCTTGTGAGGGACAGGCAGGAAGAAGCGCTACGAATGTCGCTCGGGATAACACTACTTGAAGATACTATAGATGTTTTCATTCTCGACAGGCCGATTGGAGACTCAGAGGAAAATATGATGAACATCGAGACTTTGAAGGAGATGGGGATAAAATTGTACACGAATCTGGAAAGTAACAGCGGACTTGAATCAATTTCCACAAAGAAGATTGCAAATATGCTTCCAGAGTATGACCATGTATTGCCGTATTGAACAGGATGAAGGAGATAAAATGAAGATACTTTATATTTTTCACAACGAACCCGACAGCACTCTGGAGAATTTCATGAATGAACAGGGAAGTGGGAACGAAATTGCTGTGTTCGACCTGAGGACCAGCAATGATTACGCACTTCTTCTAGACATGATGGAAAAAAGCGATAAAGTCATCTCGTGGTAGATATAATAAAATAAAATAAAATTGGAAGGTGGTGTTGCAAATGAAACTTGGCATACTCGTCAACACGGATAAATGCCTTAAAAAAGTGGTCGGCATTACTAGAGAGGCACTTTTACGAGGCCACAAGGTCAGTATATTTGCGATGGACGCCGGAACAAGATTTTTGGAAATACCTGAGTATTCAGGTCTCTCCAGGCTCAAAAGCGTCAGGATGGCGTTTTGCATTCATAGCGCCGAAAAAGAGAATGTTGACACCGGGTCGGTTCCGGCAGAGATAACACCTGGAACTCAATTTGAAAATGCCGTTATGAATAACGAATCGGATGTCGTAATTGTGCTTTAGCAAGCTGCCGGAAAATGTCTGTATTGTTTTTTCGCCATCTTTGCGTTAAACCGTAATTCAGTTTTCAAACTGATCTTCTTCATATCCCGCCTTTGCAAGGATGGAGACCTTCTTGCCGGAACACTTTTCCATATCGGAAGATTAGAGTCTGGCCTCGAAGCATGGCTCGATTAGAGAAAAATGCTTTTGAGGTGTTGGGGTTACAAGAAAACGCGCAGTGAAGGTTTTTAATTCCTGTCATATCAAAAGGATTTTTACAAAAGAAGTTCATTTTGGCTTCCTTGCCCTTCAGTTTTTTCTCGTGATTGCCGCTTCCGGATACAAGGCATGGCTGAACTCGAGCGCCGGGTGCGTGGCATGCCATGGAAACAGGGAAAAAATAGCAAGGCTCGGCTACCCACAGCTTTATGTCACCCCGGAGTTGGTTGCCCGGCAGAGCCACCATCAAAACGTTCCCTGCCGGGACTGCCATCTCGGAAACGGCAGGGCAGGGAGCGCAGACGAGGCCCACAAGGGGATGCTCAAGGCTCTCTTCATCGGCTATGAAGGGAACGTTTTGAAAAGGAGGGATGTGCTTTCCGGCGCCCTCCTTCCTGCTGGCCCGGCTGGCATAAGGCAACTTCTGCCCAAGGTAAGATACAAAGGCGGGCTTTATGTGAACCCTGAGGTCAGAAATCTTCTATGGCAGGACAGAAATCCAAAGACCTTGAATTTTGACCCGGAAATCGCCAAAAGGACTTGCGCAAAACCCTCCTGTCATCCCCAGCAGCTTCAACAATTCGAGACCACTGATATGGGCGCAAACCGCAGGCAGCGCACCATGGAGAGCTGGCTTGAGCCTTACGGGCCTCACAATTGCGGCCCATCATTCGCAGATCTGCAGCCCGCTGAAGGGATCGAAAAAAGCGACTTCTATTATAGCAATACTAAAAAAATTGCTGAAGAAATGAATGTGAATTTTACCCGCAGGCAAGCGGAGATGAAGCAGAAGTTCTGTAACGTCTGCCATCCAGGTTGTCTCGATTGTCATTACGCCCCAAACAGAAAAATGGGTGTGCATAATTTTGTCAGAAAGCCGCCGGCTGCAAGCTGCATGGGCGACGGGCGCGGCACAAGCATGTGCCACGCCGGGGCCATGGAGAGCCGAAGGGGCGAAACTTATCTGGGCGGAACCTATTCAATCCCTGAGGGCATGAAGCCCGATACCCATTATACAAAGGGAATACAGTGTGTGGACTGTCATCTTCCAGGGCTTAAAGGGATGGGCGACATGACCAGGAAAGCCACCTGCCAGGACTGCCATATCGAGGCTGAAGATGCCCTGGCAAAGAGCGTTCATAAAGACATGGATTGCGCTACC
>JARRRH010000274.1:0-6274 GCA_037380925.1 Deltaproteobacteria bacterium
AAGCAATATAACGCCACCCTGGGCGCAGAACTCCGGGAGGTGACGGTCAAGGAAGTTGAGGAATATAACCTGAAGGCTGGATGTGGAGTCGCCGTGACCGGGCTGCTTCCCAATGGGCCGCTTTGGAAAACCGGATTTGAAGTGGGAGATATCATCCTGGAAATCAACGGTCGGCCGGTCAGAGGCGTAAAGGGCTTGGTCGATGTGCTAAATTCAATAGGAAGCGATGAGTGGGTTACCCTTCTTGCCCTTGATCACCGCAGCGGCCGAAGGGGCTATATCCAGCTCGTGGTGGAGTAACGTCTCCTTTATCCGGGAAACAGTACCTTCTTATAAAATGTGGCCCATATCCATTCAACCAGTCTCAAATGGAACAACATTGACTCTGACTTCTTTGATTCCATCTATGTCTTTAAGAATGTTTTTGATCTTGTCACTCATCTCTTTCTCCAAGGCCAGAGCCGTTTCCACATTCACATAGACTACGCCGTTTTTGCATTTAACAACCTCAGCTGAAGGAATACTGTCGAATATTACGGCCTGAGCCTTGGCAGCTAGATAAAAATCCCTTATGGTTGTTAGAGATTGTTGTGTTGTTTGAAAACACGGCCGTTTAGCAATATCGGTCAGAATTTCAACCACATCATTTACTTTTAAGCCGTCAATATGCAAAACGATGTCATAGAGCTGCGGGTCCTTAGTATCGATCCCATAAAGGTACATGCTCCATTTTCTTCTCTCCTCATCGTCTTTTGCCAAAAGATGCCGAGCTTCTTTTTCACTGATATTCTCCCGGGCCATTTCCTCTCTCACTCTATCCTCAAAGTTGGCGATAATTCGAACCTTCAAAATATTGGGAATCCCGCGGATAAAAAAATGTCCTGCTAGACCGTGATAGACGATATTGTCCCTTTGCATGTGTTCTAAAAATGCTTCACGTATAAAATTGACATACCTTTGTTTCCCGTGTTTGAAACGATCAAAGACGGAAGGAGCATCGTGAATTGCACGAATAAGCTTTACCTCAGGTATGCTAAAATCTTCTGATGCCTCCAATAGAATATCTCTTGAAATACAGTCATAGCCCAAACTCTCGGCGAGCTTTTCAGCGATTTCCTTTCCCTTACTGTATGAACCTCTAGAAATAGTGATTAAACCCACGTTATGCTCCTTCCATTTTTTGTATATTTAGACCGCCTTTTATTCCTGTTTTTGACGATCGCATAACAATAGCTGTGCAGAAAAAATCTTGTGTATCTCGGAAGTTGAAAATCACGATTGTGCCCTTGAGCTGAGTGGTGAACTATGTCATACATTCGGTGGAGGATTCGGCGTAACGCCGAAACGTCTTTTATCATAACGACCGCGATTCTATCCACCCAAAAAATTATGGCGAAGCACAGGGTCGCAATATCCGTATGACCGGCACCGTCTTCACACGCCTGATTGGGCCTATTTTTTCAAGGCCGCCTTCAAAGTGATGTCCACACCCGCAAGGGCCTGAGAAACAGGGCAACCTTTTTTGGCCTCGTCGGCCTTTTGTTTGAACTCGCTTTCATCCATTCCCGGCACCGCGGCTTGGGTTTCCAGGTCGATTTGTGTGATCTTGAATCCCTCTCCAACTTTTTCAATGTGTACTGCGGCTTTGGTTTCAATGTGTGTTGGTTCATAACCGGCCTTCCCCAGTAAAACAGAAAGGGCCATTGAGAAACATCCGGCATGAGCAGCGCCGATCAGTTCCTCCGGGTTCGTGCCGGGTCCGTCTTCGAATCGCGATTTGAACGAGTAGTTTCCTTCGAAGGCGCCGCTTCCCAGCTTCATGGTTCCTTTCCCCTCTTGGATTTTCCCCTCCCATCTGGCTTCTGCATGTCGAATCGGCATGTCTATCCCTCCTTTGATCTTTGTGCTCTTCGATACCCTCTGTGCTCTAACCGGGGGTGCTTTCTATAACCGTCGAATTCTGTAAGACTTTAAAAAGAGAGTAAATAGGGTGGAGTCTGTATTGTGCAGGAGAAAGCACTGCATTTGATAATGTAAGTGTATGGGCAGCTCGGGTCGGGTACCGAGGAAGTACACCTCTTTGGAAAAGAGAGGCGAATGGAAATTCTGGCCCATGCTGATCCAAGTTTGACAAGGCACTGAGGCTGTGGTCAAAGTGGGGGAAATACAGGCGTCGGCTTGTCTAAAATACAGGATTCACGGTATTTGTTCTTCCTGGATCATTTGCAAGAATTAGCCATGAAAAGACATGGAAGGCTCGAAGGGTACAAAGCAAAACGCGACTTCTCTAAAACGCCGGAGCCGAAAGCCGCCCCCGGAGGGTCTTCGGGAAAACCGATTTTTGTCGTTCAGCAGCATGACGCAACACGAATGCATTTCGATTTCCGCCTGGATGTGGAAGGGGTCCTCGCTTCGTGGGCCGTGCCCAAGGGTCCCAGTACAGATCCCAGGGAAAAGCGCCTGGCGGTGCGCACCGAGGACCACCCCATGGAGTATGCCTATTTCGAGGGGCAAATCCCGGAAGGAGAATATGGAGCGGGAATGGTGATCGTATGGGATACAGGCGAATATGAAAACATGAGCCTGGTGGCCGTACCGGCGAAGCTTCACAGCGTTGCCGCCAAGCGCTAACCTTTCCATTTTAATCCCAGGAGGAAAAATATGTCACTTTTTCTTGTACAACACGGCAAAAGCCTGCCGAAAGAGGTGGATCCGGAAAAAGGCCTCTCAGACGAAGGCAAAGACGAGGTAAAGCGGATAGCTTCTCTGGCCGGGGTATACGGGATACCCGTCTCGACAATCAAGCACAGCGGCAAGAAGCGAGCGCGGGAGACGGCCGAGATCTTTGCCGAAGCCCTTAGCCCCGGCGGGGGCGTTCAGGAGATGGAGGGTCTGGCGCCTCTGGATGATGTGACAAAATTGAATGTGAAGGCGGATGAAAACGTGATGCTTGTCGGCCACTTGCCTTTCATGGAGAAGCTGACCTCATACCTTATTGCAGGGTCTCCGGACAGGCCGCAGGTGCTCAAATTCCAAAACGGAGGCATCGTCTGCCTGGACCGGGATACGGAGACGGATTCATGGTTCATCAAGTGGACCCTGTTTCCCCATACCAATCTTTAGCGAGTCTGGAAACTTGAAAAGCAGGGGAGATGCCGCTGAACGGCGTTCTCCGCGGGTTTCCGTTTGCAGCGTTTACAGAGGGCATAAGGCGCAAGGAAGTTTCAATAGGATCTTCTATTTTACCGTGAGCCTTATGCCTTGAGTCTGAACCTTAAGCCAGTCTATATGTATGTAGCCCTAAATACGGGTTTTCCTTTATTGCCTTTCAACCCATTATGCGCATTATGGATAAGGACGCTCCGGCCCAGCGGAACTGTTATTGAATAAACTCTATTCGGACCCAAGAAAAGCCTTATGGTCCCAAGGAAAGCGAAATAAACATGGAGGGAAGATAGAAATGCCTCAAAACATGAGCACACCGGCCCACTGCCCTGGATTTCAGAGCCTGCGAAACTTGAGCGCTTTCACCTGCAAGTGCCCCGAGTGCGGGAAGGAGAAGGAGATTTTCTCAGATGAATTCAACCGGCCCCACACCTGCTCCGGTTGCGGAAAGCCCATCGACTTCACCCAGTGCAGCATAGAGAGCACCGGTCACGAGACCTCACCGAGGTAGTCCAAAGAGCCGGGATCCAAGTCACCTGTGAAGCTTTGACGTCTCTCCGTCGGGGCGTTTGCGAGGAGGCCGGCTGAGGGAACAGGGAAGGCAGGCAAGTGTCCGGCTCTACACAAAAAAGGAGGAATGACCATGACCAGGCGAATCAGCCTCAGTGTAAATGATGCCCCGATCGAGATGGATTACTTTGTTCAGGGTTTTGTCGATCACACGGTTGTTGGGATGGTCTCCAGCCTGGAGGGAGTCGGCGACATAAACGACATCGGGGTAAGCGTCAACGGCAATAAGGCGACTGTTTCCGTAAACAGCGACAAAGTGCCCTTGAATGAGTTTGCCGCCGCAATTGTCAGCAGTACCGTAAGAGGCCTGGTCTCCTCTTTGAAGGGCGCGGAAAACCCTCAAAAAATTCAGATCGGGATAGAGCGGTAGGTCATAGGGTCTTGCCTCATCGGCAACGGCGGCCCTCCGGAAAAGGAAAAGGAGGTCAGGCCTGAGGCTCGATGGGTGGATAATGCACGCCTGCCTCCCGCTTCACCTCGCTGGTCAAGCCTACAGATCCGGAGGCCTTGTACCCCGGATAAACAGAGGCCAGGATCTGGAGAAATCCTGTTCCGTAACCTGACCAGATGAGGTTTGCAAGTCCTGTAAGGAGTACTATAGCCCCCCACAATATGCCCAGAGTGAAGGCCATCGCCTTGATGTTGAGTCTCATGGTTTTCTTTCTCCTTCTTTCGTGCCGGCGTTAACCCGCGGCTAAGCAACTGTTATGGCATGTAAAATGCGCCCTACTGTCTCACGTGTGCCGGGCGGAATTCGGCTCTTGTGCGACCACCAGCCCGGCGGGCAGCTACACCGAAAATGTCAATGAAGCGAAGAAGATCAAACATAACAAAAAAAGCTATTTCAAGAATCTTCGACGGGCAATGGGGCCGATTGCGTAATTTTCGAAACAGCAGCACCTATCTCGGGTTTTGATGGCCTGCTTGTCCGTAAACCGTGTGGATGCTTTTATCGGAAATTGGAGATGCCCCTGATGTTGGCATTCCGGCCTAAGATCGGCTAACACGGCTAAAGTGCTGACACAGTTTTTCAGAGGGTCTCCACGCTCTGATCGGAGTAGATCATGAGGCGCGATAAGACGGCACCCGTGAAGAGAAGAGCCCCCACCAGGGCGATTCCAAGGGAAAAGGCACCGGCATCGCCTGCAACGCCGATCAGAATGGGAATCATGCCACCGCCGAATAGGAAGCTAAAGGATGTGGTGAAAGAGATCGCCACATTCCGGAATGCCGCAGGTGTAATCAGCGAGAGAGCCACAAAACCGGCAGGAAAAAAGCATGCAGCCAAAAGGGGCTGAATAACAATGATCCAGACAAGACAGGGCCCACTTGTTACGCCCAGAAGAAAGGTGGCCAGGCTTGTGAAAAGGAATATACCGGACAATGCCATTTTTGCTCCGATACGGTCCGTTCCCCGGAACCGATACCCTTGAAATGGCAATGAGCGTATTGGCCCAGTTAAGCTCGAATCCCTTTTCAACCACAAGATAGAGAGGGAGCATGGTATACACCCCCATGCTGCCCCCGACGCCCAGGCCGAAGAGGAGCATCATGATCCACAGGGTGCGGTGCCCGTACAGGATCCGGATAGAACGCGGGTTGGGAGCTTCACCGGGGAATTCGCCGCCCTTGCCGAACCGGGCAAAGACCGCACCACTGAAAAGGGCGACCACGCCAAGGACTCCGAGAATGCCGCGCCAAGAAAGCCAGTGCAGAAAGGCTCCTGAGATCAGGGGGGCAGCCAGAAAGCTGACATTGGGAGCCAGTTCGTGAACGGCTACCGCCTTTCCCCAGTGTCTGGAACTGACCAAGGAAGTGAGAGTAGCAATCCCTGAAGGGATGTACAAGCCTCCGGTTAGGCCCATAAGGAGGAGCCCGGCCCGGATGGCCCACAGGCTACGGAACTGGGAGACAATAATCAGGGTCATGCCCAGGGAGAGGCAGGATAGCAAAATGGTCTTGCGATGGGTAAGCCTGGCGGAAACAAAACCGGAGCCCATGAGGCTTGGAAAATATCCCAAGGAGATCAAGAGGAAAAGGAATCCTGCCTGGCTGTGGCTGACATTCAGGTCCTGTTCGATGGTGGGCATTAGAGGTGCCAGGATGATCCGGGAAAGGAAATTCAGGAAAAAGATGGCGGCCAGGAAAAGGAGAGGTCCAAGCTGAGATCGAAACGACCTGGTTGAGTTGTCTCCGGATTCCTGAAAGTCGTTTTTACCCAATGGCAAATCTCCTTTTGAGAGCTGAAAGTCGATGTCGAAGGCGGCGTTGAACTCGTGCTGAGGAAACCTCAGAGCACATGCTCTTATCAAAGGCTGTGAAAAAAGACAAATAAAAGCCGGGTCCTGTTACGGGCCGTGATGAACAGATTAAAACGGCTGTGCAGAGAAGTGTACACCTCAATCTTCAAAACGGGCCAAATGGCCCTCTTAAAAAGAAGAGAACCGGGAGATCATTTGAAGCCACCGGCTAATCCGGCAAAAAGGGGCGTTCAGTCATGATCCTTGAACGTCAAAAGTAGACCTTGTTCACGCTAGTT
>JARRRH010000275.1:0-7216 GCA_037380925.1 Deltaproteobacteria bacterium
GAGCATGTTTACAGCCGTGCGCTTTCATGTCCCGAGGTCTCCGCCGTCTTCGTGGCCACGGATGATGAGAGAATCGCCGGCTGTGTCGGCGGCTTTGGCGGTAAAGCCATTAGGACGCAGCAGACACACCCCTCAGGAACGGATCGCATTGCTGAAGCCGTCCAGGGGCTCCGTTTGGCTGAAGAGGAACTCATCGTCAACATCCAAGGGGACCAGCCGCTGTTCGAGCCTTCCATTATCTCTGGTCTGATCAAGCCGCTCAAAGAAGACAACCGGATCCAAATGAGCACCCTTATCTTCAGGATCACCGATGAAAAGGAGGTGGAGGACCCCAAACACGTGAAGGTGGTGGCAGACAAAGAAGGATTCGCCCTCTTTTTTTCCCGCTCTCCTATTCCTTACTTCCGCGATTCCAAATCAAAAAAGGTCCATTACAAACATCTCGGATTTTACGCTTACCGGCCTGCATTCCTCCGCACCTTTGCCTCTCTTCCTATAGGGCAACTGGAATCGGCCGAAAAGCTGGAACAGCTCAGGGCACTGGAACACGGTTTTAAAATTAAGACCGTGGAGACCCCTTTCGACTCCATTGAGGTGGACACGCCCGAGGACCTAAAAAGGGTGGAAGCCATGATACAAAGACAGAGTGCCGGCAAGGGATGATAAGGCGTGGTGAGGAAAAAAGTAGACAGGCTAAGAAGGGTCTTTGAAGATTCGTGCAGCCGCTTCGATGTCCTCCGGGGAGAAGACAAAGAGAGATTTTACATCCCCGGGCCGGGCTGACCCGTAAACATAATTGATGTTGATCCCCTCCTGTCCGAACTTCCGGGCCATTTCGGACAGGGTGCCGGGCTTGTTCTCCAGTTCCAGGGCTATAACGGGCGCGATATCGAAAATATAGCCCCCTTTGGACAGAAGGTCGATGGCGCGGTCCGTCTGGTCGACCAGCAACCGGATAAGGGCATGATCAGCCGAGTCCTTCTTCATAGACCCGTAGGAGGCGGCCGGCGCAACACGCTTCAGAGACTTTCCTCTCGCCTTAAACAGCTCCTGCACATAGGCTGAAGCGTCCTGAATGGTGAGGGCATCTATATTGACGCCTTCGTTGGACAGTATACTGGCCAGTTTTCCCAGTTCACCAGGAACATTTTGCAGGAACAGCTGTATCTCCGTTCTGACCATGTTCACTCTCCTTCTTGTAGAGAATCCGGGTCCGGAGAAAACCCGGCTTGGACGGCCTGTTACCGCTCTTTCTCGTATCCCTTGTATCCTTTGAAGTACTTGAGAAAATCTGAATTCGTGGAAAGAATCAGGGAACTCTTATCATCCAAGGTTTCTTTGTAGATTTCCAGGGTCTGAAGGAAGGAATAGAACTCCGGATCCCTCCCGAAAGCTTGGGCATAAATATCGGTCGCCTGAGCATCCGCTTTTCCCTTGGTTTCCTGAGCCTGCCTGTACGCCTCCGAGGTGATCTGCTTCAGGTCCCTTTCCATATCCCCTTCAATTTTTCGGGCCTCCCCCTTTCCTTCGGAGCGAAATTTCTCTGCAATCTGCTTTCTTTCCGCAATCATTCTCTGGTATACGGATTTCTGCACGTCCTCCACATAATTCAAGAGCTTGAATTTCACATCCACCAGTTCAATGCCGAACTTCTCCAGCTTAGGCTGGGCTTGTTCCATAATGCCCTTGGTTATCTGCCCGCGACCCATCTTCACCTCACCCAAGGGACTTTTTTCTTTTATCTCGTCTACGCCGATTTCAAAAGTGTCAAGCTCTCGATTGGTCATTCTGACCGTTTCAATCAAAGGATAGGAGGTGACGAAGTTGCGCACGGCAGAGTCGATAATGTCATCCAGCCGGCCCAGGGCCCCGGTCAGGTTGTTCACGGTCTCAAAGAACTTCAACGGATTCACAATCTTCCATCGGGCAAAGGTATCCACCCATATAAAGGTTTTGTCCAGGGTCGGCACCTGGCCCGGATCGCCGTCCCATTCCAGCAAGTTCTTAGGGAAATAATTGGCCTGCTGGATCACAGGAATTTTAAAATAAAGGCCGGGTTCAGTCTTGGGATCCCCAATGGCTTTGCCGAACTGGGTGATCACCACCTGCTCCGTCTCATCCACCACGTAAGCTGCACTGTAAAGGATAAAACCGATGATGATCAGGGCGATAATGAGTGATCTGGACTTCACTTTTGTTCTCCTTTTTGCTGGCCTAAATTCAGTAAGGGAAGAAGGCTCTTCTGATCCGCATCCACAATGTATTTGCTTCCCAGTTTGGGAAATATATCACGCAGGGCCTCCAGGTAGAGACGCCTTCGCGTCACATCTTCCGCCTTTTGATACTCCTCATAGAGCGCGATAAACCTTGCAGCATCCCCTTTTGCCCGGTTGACACGGTCTAGGGCATAGCCTTCTGCGGCTTTGATGGTCTTTTCCGCATTGCCTCTTGCCTGGGGAATCAATTTGTTGTACTCCTCCCGCGCCTGGTAGATCATTCTCTCTTTTTCCTGGATCGCTTGATTCACCTCATTGAATGAGGGCTGCACCGGACCGGGCACATTTGTTTTTTTCATCTCTATGGTGGTGACGTTAATTCCTGTTTCCGCCTCGTCCAGTTCCTTTTGGAGAAGTACCTGGGCCTGGTCCGCAATTTCCTCTCGCTTGCTGATCACTTCATTGATGCTCCGGTCGCCGACAACGAGCCTCATGGTGGCTTCTGAGAGGTCCCTCAAGGTGCCTCGCGGGTCCCTCACCTTGAAAAGAAACTTGTAGGGATCCTTAATGCGATATTGGACAATCCAGGGGACAACGGCCACGTTCAAATCTCCGGTGAGCATCAGCGACTCTCCGAGATAAGCATCGCCCGCTGCATACCGGGTCCGCACATCCGCCTTCAGGGTTCGAAACCCGAATTCCTCCTTGTAGACAAACCTCACCTTCACCTTGGTCACCTTCTCGATTCCTCTGGGCAACTTGAAGTTGAGACCTGGGGGTGTGGTTCGCACATACTTGCCGAATCTCTGAACAATGCCGACTTCGTCAACCCCTACGGCATAAAAGGCGGAGGTGCCGAAATAAAGTACAATCAGGACAACAATAATGATCCACAAACCCGGAAATTTTCCCTTCACGCCCTTTAGCTTGCTAAAAACTTCCCCCATCTGAGGAGGAGGTCCCCCGCCTGCACCTTTTATCATCTCCCGCATTCTGCGCGACGATACGCTCCCCTTCAATCCCGACGATGCCCAAATCTGGAGCGTCTGGGATGAGATCGTAGGTCCTGCCATATCAAAAAATGCGCAGCCTATGTGGATAAAAGACGGGCGTCTCCGCGTCAACGTGTCGGATCCCATATGGCTTCAAGAACTGGGATTTGTCGAACCGTCCATCAAAGAGAAGCTGAACACCGCGCTGGGCCGCCAGGCGGTGGACAAAATCGAATTCAGACTCACCTTTCGATAATCGGCGCACTCACGGTCTCGGCTCATGAGGCAACTCGGCGATAAGCGGGCTGCGGAATCTCGACCCGGACGGGTTATTACCGATAATCGAATAGCCCCCCTGATCAAGCAGGGGCGGCAAGATTTTTATGCCGGCCCTCCCGCCGTGAGTCGCCTCCACAAGCACCCGTTTTGCCTCCAATGCCCTAGCAGGATGGACAAGCCTGAGCCTTTTGGGCTCTAACTCCAGGCCCCGCATACGCACCAGGAGATCTGTGAGGCGTGCTGCAGGATAGATCATGGCCAACCTTCCTTTGGCCCTCAGAAGCCTGGCCGCTGCACCCAAAATGTCGTCCAGGGAAGCCCTGATTTCATGTCTGGCCAAGGCTCTTTGAGGATCAGGGTTTATCCTGCCGCTCGCCTTCCGGCGGTACGGCGGGTTGCAAACGACGACATCCGCAATTCCCGGCGCCAACGGCGGATGACGGATATCCCCCAAAATAACCCCCATTTGGCCTTCCAATCCATTCAAGAGAACATTTCGACGCGCCTGGTCCGCCAGAACGGGCTGTACCTCCAAGCCTACCGCGTACCGGGTATGCCGCCTTTGTAACAACACAAGTGCAACAACACCGCATCCCGTACCCAGATCCACCAACACATCTCCGGGCTTCGTGGAGACAAACTCGGCGAGAAACACCGCATCAATGGAAAAACGGTAGCCGCTCTTAGACTGTATCAGCCTTAAGCCTCCCTCCATGAAGGCGTCCATGGACTCATCCGGCTTGAGCTCTATGTCAGTAAAGTTGAATGATTTCATGAGGGTCGATCTTGTTGAATACGAGACCCGTGAGGACCTTGGGGTAGAAAAATGTCGATTTTCTCGGCATTATGAGGCCGTTGGTCGCCACCTCTTTGACGTGATCTATTCTGGTCGGATTCAACAGAAAGGCCAATTGATGGGTTCCGGCACGAACCGAAGCGATGGCTTTTCCCATGTCGCTTTGATAATGGAAAATCTTTTCATTGTTGAGGTCCTCCTTACTGAAACCCAAGCTTTCCTGAAAAATAAAGCGGGAGAGAACAAGGACGTCCAGCTTTTTAAGGGAAGCGGGAAGGTCGTCACCCATCTTGTCTCTCATGCCCGGTTTCAAGGTGAGCAGGTGGAAGACCTTCCCCCCGTGGTAGTAAAGGCCTACGGCCGAGGTATTTCGGCCTTCCTCTGCGAGTTCTTTTTTCAGGTTTGCTTGTGCGGCGTCATTCGAAAGCGCTTCGGCGGGCAGAGCCCTGATCTTAAACCACGCCCTGAGTTTGCCCAAAAATGACTGGGCCTCAAAATCTGCACATCCCTTGATCAAGCGATGAGCGGGCAAAATCGTCAGGCCTCTATCGCTCATATTGGTCAAGTACATCATCACGTATTCATAAGACCGGTTGGGCGGTCGTTGCCCGTACCGCGCCCGCATGATATTTCGAAAATTGCGCGCGGTTTCATAACGGTGATGCCCGTCTGCGATAAAGATGGTTTTATCCAGCATCGACTTTGCCACTGCATTGAAAACGGCCGGCTTTTGCACGGTCCACACCCGGTGCCGGGTTCCGTCAACAAATTCAAAGTCCACCAGGGGCAATCCATCTATCGCTTCTCGCAGAGAAGAAAACACCCTATCCTCGGCATCTTCAAAAAGCCCGAAAACCTGACTGAACTGGGCATTGCACGCCCTCATCAGCTTCAACCGATCATCCTTATGAGCCGAAAAGGTTCTCTCATGGGGAAGGATGCCCCCTGAACCTTCCTCCTCAATGCCGACCAGAGCGATCAGGCCCCATCGCGTTCGGAGACCTTTGCCCTCTCCCGGATCAAAGGTGAGGGAGGTCACATACAGGGCCGGCACAGGGGAACGAAGAAAAACATCTTCAGACTGCCACCGGGTGAAGGTGTCAGCAGAACGCGTATAGCGATTATCCCAATCCGAATCGCCCTTCTTTCTCTTTCCCAGAATGAGTCGGATCACGTTTTTGGGGTGCCTTGCATAGTAGTCCGCCTGCTCCTCTTCTGAAATGACGTCATAAGGAGGAGCCATCAAAGCCGAGGGTTCGCCCAAGGCACCGAAGTTATACATCATCCCCATGAAAGGGGCTATAACGGCCATGTCTGCGTTCCAAATCCTTTCTCACCAATGCCCCATATGAGGCGTTTTCCTACCAAATCAGCCTGCCTTGTCAAGAAAATTTGAAGCGCTTGACCGCAGTGTGGAAATCCGATAATTGTCCTTCTCATAAACGACCATGCCGCGGAGCACCCGGCTGTTTCAGATTCCCAAGGGAGCCTGGCTAGGCTTTCCTAAGTTTAGGCCAAAAGGCCTGAAAGCGCGAGGTTCAAAAATGCTTCAACCCTGAAAGCTCGCTTTTTCCTGAGCCTTGAGCCTTGCGCCTCACGCAAGGTATTTGAAGAGAGGAGGTCATGAAAAACAAGGTTCAATCTCCGGAAGACGCGGACATGGTCATCCAAGGGGGTGTGTTGGTCTCCATGGTGGACGGTGAAGCGCCCCTGCCTAATGCCACTGTTCTGATCAAAGGGGATCGAATTGCAGGCATTCACGCCACGGAAAAAAGAGAGCCTCTCCCTCAATCAATCCCAGTCATCGACGCCGGAGACGGCGTCATCTTGCCGGGCTTGATCAATGCCCACGGCCACACGGCCATGACCCTTTTCAGGGGTCTCGCCGACGATGTGCCCTTGAAAGAATGGCTCTTTGAAAAGATATTTCCAGCCGAGGCAAAGCACCTCACCGCCGAGACCGTCTATTGGGGAGCTCTGTTGGGATGTGTGGAGATGATTGCCTCGGGCACGACCACCGTTTCAGACGGCTATTTCTTCCAGGACGCCACGGTCAGGGCTTTCCACAAAGCAGGCCTCAGAGCCCTGATTGCTCAGGGCGTCATAGATTTCCAGGCACCCGGGGTTCCCGATGCCAAGGACAACTTGAAGGTGGGGCGAGATTTTATCGAGCAATGGCTTCATTTCTCAAACCTCATTACGCCCGGTCTCTTCTGCCACAGCCTGAGCACCTGTTCGGAGACAACGCTCAGAGAGGCCATGGAAATATCTCAACACTTCTCCTTGCCTCTTCAAATCCATCTGTCAGAAACCAAAGAGGAAGTCCAAGAGGTCGCCCGGAGAACGGGGCTGAAACCTGGTTTTTACCTTGATCGCCTGGGGCTTTTGAACGAGAGGCTCATTGGTGTCCATGCCGTGCATGTGGATGACGAGGAAATTGCGCTTTTGGCCCGAAGAAACGTGAAAATCGTTCATGCCCCTGAAAGCAATATGAAATTGTCCTCGGGTGCCGCCCGGGTCTCGAGCATGATCAAAGCGGGGCTCACATTGGGTATCGGCACCGATGGGTGCGCTTCCAACAATGACCTGGACCTTTTTCTAGAAATGGACACCGCCGCAAAGCTGGACAAGGTTTTCACCCTGAACCCGGTCAACATGGATGCACAGACTGTCCTGAAAATGGCGACATCATGGGGAGCGAGAGTACTGGGGCTCGAAAAGGACATCGGCACCATCGAAGTGGGTAAGAAAGCGGACATCATTGTTGTGGATCTCAACAGTCCTCATCTGACCCCTTTTTACAACCCTTACTCCTTGCTGGTTTACTCGGCGAGCGGTCCCGACGTGAAGGATGTGATCGTCAACGGAAAAATCCTTATGAAAGACAGAATGCTTTGCACTTTGGATCCGGACCTCATTATGGACCGAGTAAA
>JARRRH010000276.1:0-5470 GCA_037380925.1 Deltaproteobacteria bacterium
CGGATCTTGTCGCCGTGTTTCAAGATCTGCTCGGTGATGCGGGACCCGTTCAGGAACGTGCCGTTGTGGCTGTCGAGATCCTTGAGAAGGTAGCCGCGGAGCGTTTTGCGGATGACGGCATGTTGTCGTGAAATGGTGTGGTCCGGGATGGTGACGTCGTTTTCAGGGGCCCTGCCCAGGGTTACTTCAGTCTTTTCCATTGTGTGGGTGAAAGCTTTGTCTTTGCCTGGATGAAAAATCAGCTCTGGCATAGCTAGATTCCGTGAAAATAGTAATCTACAGCCTGAACGAGGTAGAACAACGTTAATACGAAATTTGTTAAATTTAGTTATATCATTTTATAATAAACTTTTCAATAAAGAAATAAGGGATGTGCAAGCTCTTTCCTATATGTAGAAAAAAACTGCCCATTTGTCGGCATCATTTTCCAACAATTGAAACAGGGAATTCCAGACTCAGGCGAACTATAAGATATTTCAGTATATTTTATGAATGACGTTCGGCTGAAAACGGTATGCTTCTTGCTCTTAATGTGTGACTGGCGTTGAGTGGAGATAGAGATGTTCTTCTTTGAAGCCCCATGGGGGAGCCGGCGAAGTTCCCGGTTTTGCCCTTGACACTGTGACTTACGCTGTAGACAATGCCTTTAGAAACAAGCTTTTCAAAACACTTTGGGCAGTCTAAATAATCCCATCTATAAGGAGGAGTCATGGCGGAAGACAAAGCCACGAAAGGCGGCGGCGCTGTACCCCAGCAAGCGGGCGCGCAGCCCAGAATCGTATGGGACGACTCCAATATGCGGAGCGTCTATTCCAATGTATCCAATGTGGCAGGTGGCCGAGAGGAGATCGTGCTTCTCTTCGGGATGAACCAGGCCTGGCATGCAGGGCAAAAAGAGGTGAAAGTCCAACTCACGGACCGAATCGTTCTGAGCCCTTTCGCCGCCAAGCGCCTGTCCGTGCTACTGAACAATGTCCTCCAGGACTATGAGAGACGATATGGGGTCCTGGAAATCGGAACCGCCCAGGCGGCACCGCCCTCCTCCGTGCAATAAGAATCCAGTCCCGCTGAACGTGGAGTTCATTCGATTTAAGGCGGATTCAGGGCCTCGACAGTTTAGGCGGGCTTATAGTGCAATGCGCCGGAGTAATGGCGCGGCAAGCCTATCTTTCTAACTAGGTCGGGCATCCTTAGAGATGTAAAGACAGTGATCTGACTCGGACATGGCGCAAAACCCACCAGACCGCGATGATGATGAGCGGACACTTCGTCCGGTAGCCGGCGGCCCACCAGAGGCCCGCGGGCCTGATCCGGACCGAATATTCTGGCGGCAGTTCGCAGAGGCCACTACACCCAAGGCGTTTTGTCAGAGCTGGCTGCCTCTTCAGTGTCGCATGCTCAAGGGCGTGCGGTGTGCCATGGTGTTGCTGGGCGAGCCGGAGAGGGGGCCATACACACCTGTGGCCGTGTGGCCGGATGCCAAGCTCAGCATGCATCATCTCACGGGTGCCGCCGAGCGTGCCTTGAAGGAGCGGCGCGGCTTGCTTATTGAAGGCCACTCTGAAGAAAACACCCTTTCTGATGCCTACCACGTTTCCTATCCCATAGAAGTATCCGGGAAAATCCATGGGATTGTCGTTCTGGAGGTGGAGCAACACCCTCGGCGCGAAGTCCAGGCCATTATGAGACAGCTACACTGGGGCGCCGCCTGGCTCGAGGTCCTGATTCGGCGGGGTGAGGCTCTGCAATCTGCGGAGACGAACGAGCGGCTCCAGAAGGTGCTCGATCTGGTGGCAAGCGCTGTGGAGCATGAAGATTCTCATGCGTCGGCTATGGCTTTTGTGACCAGGCTGGCCACAGACCTGGACTGCGACCGGGTGAGCCTGGGATTCATGAAGGGCCGGCATGTGCGCGTGAGCGTCATGTCCCACACCGCCGAATTCGGCAAGCAGACGAACCTCATGCGGGCCATTGGGCCGGTTATGGACGAGGCTGTGGATCAGCAAGCCGTTGTTGTTTATCCACAGCCCGCTGAAGCACTTTCCCTGGTGACCCGCAAGCACGAGGAGCTGTCCCGCCAACACGGTGCGGGCGCGATCTTGAGCATCCCATTGGAAAGCAAAGGGAGATTTGTCGGTGGGCTGACCCTGGAGCGACCGGCTGACAAGCCATTCGACGAGGATACGGTGGGGCTCTGCGAAACCGCAGCCGCCGTGGCCGGTCCGATTCTTGATACGAAGCGGGCGGAGGACCGGTGGCTTATTCGGAAGGCGGCGGATTCCTTAGTGACGCAGTTAAAGAGAATGCTTGGGCCTGGCTACCTCGTCCGCAAACTGGTCTTGCTCCTTATTCTTGGGCTTACTGTCTTCTTTTATTTTTTTGAGGTGGATTACCGCGTGACTGTACCCACTTCCATCGAGGGAGCCGTTCAACGGGTGGTCGCTGCACCTTATAACGTATACATTAAAGAAGCGCCGATTCGCCCGGGCGATCTCGTCAAACAAGGGGATGTGCTCTGTCTTCTTGATGACAGGGACATCAGGCTGGAAAGGGTCAAGTGGCTGACAGAAAAAGAGCAGCTGATGAAGCAATACTATGAAGCCATGGCCAAGCATGAGCGCGCCCAGGTCCGGATCACAAGGGCGAAGATCGACCAGGCAGAAGCTCAGATTGCGCTTCTCGACGAACAACTGGCTCGCACAAAGGTTGTGGCGCCTTTCAATGGCGTTGTGATGAGCGGGGATCTGAGCCAATCTCTTGGTGCGCCGGTGGAAAGGGGTGAAGTGCTTTTTGAAGTGGCACCACTGGATGAATACCGAGTCATCGCTGAGGTGGATGAGCGCGACATTACGGAGATCAAGGTTGGCCAGCAAAGTGAACTGGTTTTTCCCTCCATGCCGAGGCGAAGTTTTCCTTTTGCGGTGGAGAAGATCACACCGGTTTCCACAGCCAAAGAAGGCCGGAACTTTTTCCGTGTTGAAGGCCGGATGGAGGAGGTATCAGAGCGTCTCCGGCCGGGAATGGAGGGTGTAGGCAAGATCACTATCGACCGTCGAAGGCTCATCTGGGTGGGGACCCACAAAGCCATCGACTGGGTCCGCCTCCAACTCTGGAAGTGGTTCCCATAAGAAGAAGTGGAGTAACGGAGTAATGGAGTGGTGGAGTGCTGGGGAAATCGGCGCAGGGCCGTTGTCCCGGCGATATCAATGCCACATGATAAGATCCCAAAGACAAATGAAATCCTAACAACCAAGGGCCCAGATTCTTGGTGAGCTCGAAACCGTTTTGGATTTTGGGTTTTGACATTTTTTTGACATTGGAGCTTTGACATTTGTCATTCTTTAAGTGTCCGCATCCGAAGGGTTACTCTCTTAAACGCTCCATCATAAGCCTGACCGAAAATGCCTGACTCCTTATTCAGCCCATCTTGGTACCGCGTGGCGGGGTTGCGGCCCCGGTTGCGGAGTCATGTGGAAATTCACCGCCACCATTATCGCGGTGAGCTCTGGTATGTTCTTCAGGATCATGCCTCCGGGCGCTTTCAGCGCTTCACACCGGCCGCTTATCAGATCATCGGTCTAATGGATGGAAAGCAAACGGTCCAAGAGATATGGGACAAGGTGAGGGCACGCTTGGCAGAAGAAGCCCCCACACAGGAAGAAGTGATTCGGCTTCTGAGCCAGCTTCACGCTGTGGATGCGCTTCAAGCGGACGTGGTGCCAGACACGGCTGAGCTCCTGAAACGCTTTGAAAAGCGGCGTTTCGGCAAATGGAAACAGAATTTGCGAAGCCCCCTGTTCATGCGCTTTCCCCTGATCGACCCGGAGCGCATCCTTACGCGCTTTCAATGGCTGGCGCGGCCTTTCTTCAGCTGGGCCGGCTTTATCCTGTGGATTGTGGTGGTCACTTGGGCCGTTTTCCAGGCAGGGGTGCACTGGCCGGAGCTTACCAGGAACATTACGGACCTCATTCTGGCCCCGAAAAACCTGGTGGTTCTCTGGCTCACGTTCCCTTTTCTCAAAGCCTTCCATGAATTCGGGCACGGCTTTGCCGTGAAATTGAAGGGCGGCGAAGTGCACGAGATGGGCATCATGTTCCTGGTTTTTACGCCTATTCCCTATGTTGATGCCTCCGCCGCATCAGCCTTCAGGGAAAAGCGTGAGCGCGCTCTGGTCTGTGCAGCCGGAATTCTCGTGGAGGTATTCATTGCAGCCCTTGAACTCGGGACCTCGGGGCATCCGCTATGTGTTTTACCTGCTGCAAAAGTATCTTCTTGGTGCAAAGGAGTTGGAGCCTCCCATGGCCACCCGGGATGAGCATTTCTGGTTTGTGGTCTACACGATCTCGTCCTTTGTTTACCGCATGTTCATCTACACCGCCATTATCCTTTTTGTTGCCAGCAAGTTTTTCTTTATTGGGCTCCTTTTTGCTTGCTGGGGCGTGACGAACATGTTCATTTGGCCGGCATTCAAAGGCGTCAAGTTCCTTGCTTCTTCACCCAGGCTGAGACGGAAGCGCTTTCACGCCATCATGGTCACCAGTGTTGTTCTGGCAGGACTCATCGCCCTCGTGACCCTTGCACCCGTGCCCCTTGGGACGACCACGGAGGGGGTCATTTGGATTCCTGAAAGATGTTTTGTGCGGGCAGGAACAGACGGTTTCGTGGACGGGTACCTTGCCAAGCCCGGAAGCACTGTCAGGAAAGGCGATCCGCTGATCGCGTGTTCAGATCCACTGCTGCCCGCCCAGATCAAGGTCCTGGAGTCGCAACTCCTTGAACTGGAGGCTGTCTACGATAACGAGGTGATTACAAACAGGGTCAGGGCGGAGATCACCAAAGAGAAGATTCGGAATGTGCAGGCCCAGCTGGATGATGCGAGACAACGTGCCTGGGAGCTAACTGTTCGTAGCCCGTCAAGGGGTGTGTTTATTGTGCCCATGGCTGAAGATGTTCCCGGCCGGTTCGTCCGGCGGGGGGAGTTGCTGGGTTACGTTCTGGATCGCGCCACCACAATGGCACGGGTGGTGGTTTCTCAATCGGATATTGATTTTGTGCGCCGGCAGACCAAAGGCGTACAGATCCGGTTTGCAGAAAGAATCAACCAATGCCTGCCGGCCCTGATTCGACGTGAAGTACCGGCCGCAACGGACCAGCTCCCAGGCCGGGCCCTCAGCCGAGTGGGGGGCGGCGAAATAGCCATTGACCCCCGCGACATGCTGGGCACCAAGGCGTTTCAAAAAATTTTCCTCTTTGACATTGAACTGCCCAGTTGCGAAGGCCTTTACAACGTTGGAGGGCGCGTCTACGTGCGCTTTGACCACGGTGAGGAACCCCTTGTTTGGCGCTGGTACAGGGGTTTGAGGAAGCTGTTTTTGAGAAGGTTCAATGTCTAGCCGTCGCAGGCTGTTGAAAAACGCTCATCTGCGGCGTTATCTTCGTCCCTCGTCACTGCGGCGTACTCGTGTGTAC
>JARRRH010000277.1:0-4214 GCA_037380925.1 Deltaproteobacteria bacterium
AACTATGTTGGTGAGCCCCTGTTTATGATACAGTAATCTCGGGTGAAAAGGGGGTTGCTGTATGGAAGGTTATCGAAAATCATCTCACGCTGTATATCGTTGCGAATATCATTTCGTATGGATACCGAAATACCGGTATCAGGTATTGGTCAAAGATATCAAGGCTAGGCTCAAAGAGATTCTCACGGAGTTATGTGAGTGGCTTGACATTGATATCATGGAGGGAGCGATAGCTTCTGATCATGTTCATATGTACCTTTCGGTCCCTCCGAAGCACTCTCCGTCGCATGTGATGAAAATCCTCAAGGGCAAGAGTGCAGAATATCTGAGGAGAGATTATCCGGAGCTGAACAAGAGATATTGGGGTTTGCATATCTGGGCACGAGGATATTTTGTGAGCACGGTAGGTATCGACAGAGAAGTGATCAGAAAATATGTCAAAGAACAACAGGATAATCAGATCCGTGAGGACCAGCTAAGACTCTGGCGGGACAGCAGCGAATGACATTGTCAGGAGTTGCTGTCTCAGAAAACCACCGACAAGGTCGGTGGTAGTTTATGTGTGCCCGGCATGGGCAGGTGCTCGGGGGTTCAAGTCCCCTGCAGGTCCTGATGGCGGAAACTGCTAGCCGACGGCAAGGGCGTCCACCGCGAGGTGGGGTCTGAAGGAAGCCCGAGGCAAAGCTTCGATCCGAGGGATACGAACCGTATAAAAGGCTGCGATATCTGGGTGAGCCTACATGACAAGGCGAAGCCCGTAGCCATCAAGGGATACCGTAGTAAATGCGGCGGATGTGGAGCAGAGGCACCTGTTTCTTACCCGGGGAGATCTGCAGATCTGTCCTTAAGGACTATGGTGCCCGCAAGGGGTCCAGAGGGATCTGCAGAAGTCAGCAGACGCCATAGTAGGGCGGTGACCCCGCCTGAAGGGCCGAACATGTAGTCAGGGGTTAGGACCTAAGGATTCGTCTGTCATGGTGCCACAGCAACTCCGTTTTGAATGGAACCGACCTTCATGCCTCAAGGGTGAAGCCTGCGAGGAGAGGGAATCGGTGTGTCAAGTGACAGCGGCATCTGAAGAAACCGAACCCGCCAATCGCGTGGTGATGGAGGAGGTGGTCCAAAAAGAGAACCTTAGGAAGGCACTGAAGCGAGTGTGCTCAAACAAAGGCAGCCCCGGTGTGGACGGAATGACAGTGGTAGAACTTAAGGAACATCTGAAGGCCCACTGGCCCCGGCTACGCGAAGAACTGCTCCAGGGAGAGTATAAACCTCAGCCGGTCAGGCAGGTCTTGATACCGAAGCCCGGCGGAGGAACCCGGAAACTGGGGATCCCCACTGTGGTGGATCGGCTTATCCAGCAAGCGCTTCTCCAAACCCTGACGCCAATATATGACCCAATTTTCTCGGATCATAGCTTCGGATTCAGGCCCGGTCGCAACGCGCATCAAGCGGTCAGACAGGCCAAGAAGTACATCGAAGCAGGACACGAGTGGGTCATGGATATGGATCTGGAGAAATGCTTCGACCGGATTAACCATGACATCCTTATGGGAAAGATCTCCAAGCGGATCACTGACAAGCGCATTTTACGGCTGATTCGGCGGTATCTGCAAGCGGGCATCATGGTCTATGGAGTGGTCCAGGAGCGCTACGAAGGTACGCCCCAAGGCGGTCCCCTGTCCCCCCTGCTCAGCAACATCCTCCTGGACGAGCTGGACAAGGAACTGGAAAGCAGGGGACACAAGTACTGTCGCTATGCGGACGATTGCAACATCTATGTCCGTTCGGAGCGTGCTGGCAAGCGAGTTCTGGACTCAGTCGAGAGATTTCTGAACAAAAGGCTGAGGCTTAAGGTGAATCGTAACAAAACAGCCGTAGCCAGACCTCAGGACCGTCAGTTTCTGGGGTTCAGTTTTACCTCAGGCAAGAAGCTCAAGATAAAACTCTCGGACAAGGCCCTCAAGAACGCAAAGCACCGGATCAGGCAAATTACGCGTCGGTCAAGGGGTATCAACCTGCAGCAGGTTATCAAAGAGCTGAACGTCTACATCCGAGGATGGATCGGGTACTATCGGCTCATCGAAACGCCGACCATTCTAAAGGATCTGGATAGCTGGATACGCCGGAGGCTCCGCTGTTTTGTAATGAAGCAGTGGTTCAACAACTGTCACGCGCGCTATAAAGGCCTTACAGCACTCGGCGTGAGCGGGAATGGTGCAGCACCGGTAGCCGGTTCCCGAAAAGGGCCATGGGCGATATCCAACATGAAGCCCGTAAAGGTCGCTATGCCGAACCGCTTCTTCGCTGATAAGGGGCTCATAAGCCTTGCCGAGCACCATGCGGCAGGTTAGGTCTACGTGAACCGCCGTGTACGGACCCGTATGCACGGTGGTGTGGGAGGGCGAGGGCCGCGAGGCCTTCCCCTATCCCGATTATCCGGAGTCAACGATATTTGCATCACTCCGGATCGGCCATGGGCTGCAATCTATTTTCCAATGGTACTGGTATTACGAAGTATTTTTGAGATCGGTTTTACCCCTTCGGATAATTATGTATGAATGAATATTAACCGAAAAACGGGGATGGGGCAAAAGCGTTCCCCTGTGAAGAGGGTGGTGAGGAGCGGTCGGTCACGAAGCAGATAAGAAAGGAGGCTGGGAAGGTTACAGGAAGCCGGCAACCCTCCTGAGAGCGGCACCTGCCGCGGAATCAACCCGTTCGAGATAGGGCCAAACGGCCCTTTCCACCAATTCCGGTCGTCCGGAGAGCAAAATCCCGGCAGTCATTCCGGCTGCTTCCCCTGTGAGGTCGGCACATTGGTTAAAGTGCTTTTTCGGGTCTGCGATTGAATTTTTGCTCAATATGCGGCAGCAGGTGGAGCCGAATTTCCCCCGAAAAAGATCGTGCAGTTCCTTTGAGGCAGCTTGCACCCTTCGACGCACCCGACCCTCCGGCCTTGATCCTCCGAGAAAAAGACCCAGCGCCAGGACGCCCCCACCTACGGCGCCACACAGACAGCCGCTTCCTCCGAGCCCTTCGGGAAGGGCAGAGGCTATCCTGATGGCGATGTCTCCCTCAAGCCCGCCACCGAACCCCTGGTTCAGGGTCACGAGCACAGCTTGGGAACAGAGCAATTGATGTGTGAGAAAGAGATTGCGGGCCCGGCGACAAGCCAGGCCCGTCAGTTGCTGGACCTGCGATTCCAAGAATATTCTCCCGGCACTATGTTGCACTACTTATTTAGGGATTTCCATGGGGTATCCCGCCCCTTTCCACGCATATATCCCGCCCGGGAAGCGATAGACGTTCTTGTATCCCAGCCTTTTTGCCCACATGGCGCCATTATGGCTCCGGGTACATTTCACGAAGCCGCAATAGATCACAATCAGCCTGTCCTTGTCCGGGCCGAGAAGCCTCCCGAAATCCTCCTGGGTCTTGCCGGCAGTTTCCTTAGTATCCCATTGGTTCATTTCAGGGATAGGGAAAAGGAACTGCTTCGCCCCGGGCACGTGCCCTTTCTTATAGCTGTCCTCATAAGGCATGGTATCGAGGATCAACATCTCCTTTCCTGAATCGATTGCTTTTTTGAGCTCCTCTGCTGTGATCACGTCGTATCCGCCCTGCTGGACCTCCCGGACCAATTTCACACCCGCCTTCTCGTTTTTCACCTCCTCTTCGAACTTGTTTTCAAAAAGCGCCATCGTCGGCGTACTCAAAGCCGTCACCAAAATTCCCATGATAACCAAACCGAACGTACCCTTCAGCATTCTCATGATCAACTGTTTTTCCTCCTACAAGCGTTTATGAAATTTCCCAAACGGATCGGTTCCGCCCTCCGGCGGTAACGCCAAAAGTATAGATAAATCACGCCCCCGGACATGAAAAGATCCCTGTAAAGGGCAGGGCGGAGCCCGTGGTAGGCCTTCGCTTCCGCATCATCGGAGCCGAAACACCCGCAATCAATATCGAGCCCCAACCAAATGCCGTAGCCCAGAACCGCCATAAAGAGCGCCAGCAGTGCGGCGATAATCGCGAGGCACCCATGAATATCCAGCAGAAGACCCAAAGCCGCAACCAGCTCAAGTGCAGGAAGTCCGATTGCAAAAAAACCGATCAGGCCGTCCGGAAGGATTCCATAGCCATCCAGGATCGTCGCAAACGATTGCGGATCGAGCAGTTTGGCCGCCCCCGACCATAAAAATATCACGGCC
>JARRRH010000278.1:0-4209 GCA_037380925.1 Deltaproteobacteria bacterium
TTTTTCAACCGCCCTTTATAGCACAGCGGTCATAAATCGAGCAATATTTGTGCCATTGGGCTAATTGCAGATAATAATTGTAAATCTAGGCTCTTATGGATAAATTGCCTTAAATGGATAGCAAAAAATGGCGCCTTTTTTTGGCCTTAATCCAGACATTTGACAACTTTTGTCAAAAAGTGTCTGTTTGGTAGCTCTGATTACTTATAGATGGTGGGGCTGATATTCGAAGGATTTGGAGAGGCATAAAGCGGATTTTTGGTGCCGAAAATCGTAAAATCCCTTGCCGACTGTAAATTTATTTTACAGCTCTGCCGGAGGGGACGTCTATGAATATATGACTAACGGTCCCCGGCAGCCTGCTGGGCGCGTTGCCAGCAACCGCATCGGTTTTGCTGAGACCGAACCATCTTCATGCTCGGACAAGAAAACCTTTATCACGAAAACACGAAAATGCGAAAACACGAAAAAAGAAAATTTGCTTTTTCATAATTTCCGCTCCTGGGTAGCCGCAACTTCCTAACCCGGAAAATATCGCTCTGTCTTATCCACTTTTTTATGTGACAGATAAAAGTTCTTCGGTTTGGGCTTTTGGAAATCGAATTGACAATTGCTTGTTTTAGCCGATAATAATCAAAAAAAGAACATTCCTTACCGTGTCTATTACGATTGTACACAAGGAGGCACCTCCATGGATTACCACGAGTACATTACAAGGGATGATAAAGTCTGCGGGGGAGAACCTGTCATCAAGGGAACGCGTGTGACCTTGCGGACGATTCTGGCCAGTCTTGCTGAAGGGGCAAGCATCGAAGAACTGCTGGAAGACTTCCCAAACCTTAAAGAGCAGGATGTGCGGGCCGTGATAGCTTTCGCCGCTACATCAGCCGAAGAAGACCTTCCCATCAAAGGCCTGCCCCGAATCTCATAAAGATAAAACTCGATGAGAATATACCAACTGGACTTGTTCCCATCCTCGGTTCTCTGGGACAGGACATCGATACAGTCCCCCGAGAGAAGCTTGTAGGGCAAGAGGGTGCGGCAATATGGGGCGCAATGCAAGAGACGAAACGGTTCCTTATTACGCAAGATTTGGATTTCTCAGAAGCGCGGAAATTCGCGCCTGGCACTCATCATGGATTGCTCTTGATACGATTACGCGACCCGGGTCGCACCGCTCTCGCGCGAAGGATTAGAAGCATCTTTGAGACGGAAGATGTGGAAAAGCGGAAAGGCTGCCGCGTGGTCGGAACGGATCATAAGATTCGCATTCGCGAAAAATCTAGAATTGAAAACCGCCTCGCGATAGGCAACTGCATTTGTTCCGCTCTTCGATAAACTTCAGGGCCGCAAGTCCAGTTGAATGGCTCACCCCACCCTACAAATTCAACTCCTTTTGAATCCGTTCAGCGAGAAAAATCTTGATGAGAGACTGATAGGGCACATCGCGCTTATTCGCTAACAGTTTCAATTCCTCAACCATCGATTCTGGTAAGCGCAAGGAAATGGTTTTTAGCGACGGCTTCAGGTTTGGAAACACAACTCTTCGGCCCCTAGACCAATCGATGTAATCGACGGAATCTGCTTTGGCCCAAAATTCCCTTTCTTTATCCTCTGATTTGGATCTTGGAATCTTCTTCATAACCCCTCGTATGCCTTCCTTTCTTTGCGACTCATGTCCCGCGCTGATATGACCCGTACAAGATCATGCCTCACTGTAAAGACAACGAAGAGGTATCTTGCTGCATCTGTCTGCCCAAGTGCGTAAAAGCGCGGTTCAACATGAAAATGTGCCGGATCCGGAAGGGAAACTAGTGGGCGATTAAAGAAAACCTGTTCGCATTCGAAAGCTGAAACCCTGTGCTTCTCCCAGTTTTTCAGCAAGTTCCCTTCGTCCCAGTCGAAGCCGATACATTTCTGGAGGATATCTTCGATCTCCATAGCGCATGTATATTCCAGACATATACATTTGTCAAGAAGAAATTTGTTGCAACAACCGAATGGGTTTCGCTCCACTCTTCGATGAGCTCAGAGTATAAGTACTGGCTAATCCTTCAACCCATCCTACGAATTTCGGGAGGTGTTAAGCCCTCCCCTACGGTCTCTCTTTGGTGTTTTTGTGATATGTGTTTCTTGTTTTTACAAGATATGACGCTTTAGGCGTGAGGCGATGGTGTGGATGAGGAGCCTCGCTTTGGCTCCGGTGCAGTAAGGATTGATGCTCCGGCCGCCCCTTTCGGTACTGACGACCTTGCCCATGATCTGAGAGGCATCCACCGGCTCGTCATATTCCCCCCATGTATCGGCCCGCAGGATAAAACGACGCTCACCCTTCTCGCCTCGCTCTATCCTGGCCACCCGATGGGCGATAACGCCATCGTCCGACCGGTAAAGGATAATGTCGCCGACCTTGACCTCCGAGGGCAAAATAGGCTCCACCTTGATGGCTTCTCCTTCCCTGATGGTGGGGTACATGCTTCGGCCGGGTGCATGAAACCGAACAGATTTGCCATCCCGGAGAAGCTGGGTGGTTAAATCCGGCAATAGGTGCTGGTTTGGGTCGCCAAGCTCGTTTGGTTTATTCATTTCACTCGCGAGATTGCGGTGTTTCATGGCAACGTCAAAATGTCAAAAAGAAAGCTCACGCCAAAAATCGACACCATGGTTCCGCACACACCACTGACAACTGTTCTATAGTCTTCGCAACTACACCTCAAGGTTTACCAAGCGGGTTCTTTTGAGTTGATCGGCTGTGCGGGCCACCGCGTATCCCTTGCGGGAGAACCTCCAGCGAGGGGCCACTTTCTCCGCCTCCTCTCTAGATTCCCGCTTCCGCGGGAATGACACAACGGACAAAGCAATGTGTTCATCGTCAGCACCTGTGCTTTCGGTTTTTACTTTGGCATTAAGATTTTGGCCTTCATTTGGCATTTGAGTTTTGACATTTGGATTTGGAGTTTTTGCCATCTCGTTACTCTCGCCCGTTCTGCAACGCAGCTACTTTCTCCATAATCTCCTCGTACTTCTCACCGCCCTTGCAGTACTCGCACTCTCCATGGGGCGCGACATCGAGGCCAAGGGCATACGCCCTGAGGTGCGCCACCTCGCAAAGGAAATCCACCGGTGCCTCGGCGTGTCCGCTCTCCAGCTCCGCTGTAGCAGGGCATGTGTCGCACATGCTCCTGAGCTCACAGGTCACGCACTTGGTCTTTTGCGTGAGCTTTTGCTGACTCATGTCAAAGAGAAAATTCCCCCAGCCCTCCTGGAAGCTTCCGCTTCTCAGATCATAGCTTTCGCCGGGCCACAGCAAACAGAGGCTGAGTCTTCCGTAAGGATCAACGGCAAAGCCAGTGCGCCCTCCGCCGCACTGGTAAAGCCTCTCTGTCCGGTGCCGTTCGTGGAAAGGACCGTCAAAGTACTCGCAGAATCTCCGCCATTCTCTCTCCCGCTTTTGGTCCATCAGGTCCAATGCGACAACTTCTTGAGAAGAAAGCCTCACAGAAAGCGGGGCTTTTGAACAGTCTATCCGAGGGTTGAGCACAGCATCGTACCTGAGTTCCAGGTTTAGCTCTTCTTCCACAAAGCGCTTCAGGTCCCAGAGTTCATGTTTGTTCGAGCTCATGACCATGGTCTTGAGAATCAGGGGAAGGCCGCGTTCCATGATCAACCGGATTCCCTGCATACACCGCTCATAGGAACCGGGGACGCGGGTGACGCTCTCATAGGTTTCTTTGGTACGGCCGTACAGTGAAATCTCCAGAGAGAAAGGACGCCAGTCCGCAAGGTAGTCCGCTATTGAAGGCGTAACGAGCGTGCCGTTTGTGAAGAGGGTGACAAGCAACCCCTTCTGCTTGGCATAGGTGTAAATGTCCAGGAAGTCTTTCCGAATCAATATTTCCCCGCCTGTGAAAAGGGCCCACAGGCAGCCCGCCGCCGTGATTTCGTCAATAATGCGGCAGTGCTCCTCGTAGGTCAGTTCGCTTTGCCGGGCCTTTTTATCACCAGCAGAGAGGTTGTTGTAGCAGTGGATGCAGTTGAGGTTGCACCGCTGGGTTAGCTCAATGGAACCGCTTACAGGAACCCTCCGGGCCAGCACCCGATCCTGGAAGCCCCGGCTCCAGTCAGAATATTTCTGAGTCTCCAAGCCTTATCCTTATAGCAAGCATCTTGGTTCGACCGATGGCTCTGAGCTCATGCTAGTCCCTTAAT
>JARRRH010000279.1:0-6029 GCA_037380925.1 Deltaproteobacteria bacterium
ATTTTCCTTTAAAACGTCATTGATGATGGGAATGTAATCGGTCTTTCCGTATTTGGAGGCCACAATCCAGGATGTGGCCCCTGATAGGCCGATCAGGTGGTTGATTTCCAACTGGCGATAACGGTCGATCAACAAGACCGTGACGGCCCCGATCTTTTGGAGCGCAAAATAGGCAAAAATAAATTCGTTCCAGTTCGGAACCTGGACCAGGACCCGGTCCAAGGCCTGGATGCCCAAGTCCATCAAGCCTATGGCCAGCTTGTTCGTCTTTTCCCGGGCTTCCCCATAGGTAAGGCGGGTCTTCCCATCCACAAAGGCTTCTTTATCCGGGTGAATATCCGCAGCCCTGTCAAGAACATCCCCTAATGTCAATCCGGACCACCACCGGTACTCATTGTACTTTTCAGCGTCTTCTTTCTTGTAGGGTGCGACTCCTTCAAGTAAAGTCACCATGTCCTCGCCCTCCATTTCGCCAAAGGATGTGTGAAGCTCAAGGCATAAGCCTTAAGACCCGCGGCAAATCCATATAGAAAACGATAGGTTTTATCTGGGATAAACCCTCGCTCGCTGTCAATAAAAAAATCGGCTCCGGGAAGAAAATTCTTTCCTTGGATCCCTGTGCACCGATACCGGGGTAGCGCCCCAGCCTTGCGGGAAAAGGATTTTCGAACCAGCCTGATTCAAAGAAAAGGGCTGGAAAAACCAAAAATAGAGAGGGGTTATATGTTGACAGGCGCAATAATTTGATATATTTAGATTTAAAAGCTTAGCCAAATCAGGCAAGAAATGACCGACCTTCCCTTAAACCGTCAACCAGCCAATTCTTTTAGAGCTCTCTGAGTGAACACTGTGGAGCCCCGCACAAGCGCGCGGGTTTCTGCGTAGGCGCACAAAAGGAGTCCATTCATGACCGCATCGTTGATCCACGCCCTGGTGGAAATGCAGGAATCCGAGGCTCTCCAAAAAGCGAGGGAGCTGCTGGAAGCGGGGACAGACCCTATGACCATACTGGATGACTGCTCCAAGGCCATGGAGATTGTAGGAAAGCGCTTTGAGACAGGCGAGTACTTCCTTCCCCACTTGATGATGGCCGGCGAGATGCTGAGGCAGATCTCTGAAATCATCAAACCCAAAATGGCAGGAGACAAGGTCCAGAAAGGCAGAGGCAGGGTGCTGATGGGCACAGTAAAAGGCGATATCCATGATATCGGCAAGAACATGGTCACGTTTTTATTACAGACCAACGGCTTCGAGGTACTGGATATAGGTATCGATCAATCTCCAGAGAAATTCGTGGACGCGATCCAGAGCTTCGAACCCCGGGTTGTGGGTATGAGCGGATTGCTCACCCTGGCCTTCGACTCCATGAGGGACACTGTTCAGGCCATTCAAGAAGCCGGTCTCCGGGAAGTTGTTCGGATCATGATCGGCGGCGGTCAAGTCAGTGAGAAAGTGAGGGAGTACACCGGAGCCGATGCCTATGGTTCGAGCGCTGTGGCAGGGGTCAGGCTTGCAAAGCAATGGATTGGAGGGGACCAGCATGAAGGAGCGGTTTCTCGAAGTCTCGGGAGACGCTGAAAGCAAACAGGAAGAGCGATTTGAGATCTGGCTTTCAGGGAAAGGCATCCCCTTTGCCGATGCTGAAGCGGAGGCGGCGTATCGGGAGCGGGTCACCCTGATTAAAGATGCGATCCAGTTCAGGCGGAGGCCCAAGCGGATTCCGGTCTGCCCATCGGCGGGCTTTTTCCCGGCCCAGTATGCAGGGATCACCCTGTATGAGGCCATGTATGACTACGAGGCTCTCAGAAGAGCCTGCAAAAAATATCACCAGGACTTTTCGCCGGATGCCCACAACAGCCCTGTAAATATCGTTCCCGGTAAAGTCATGGACATTTTGGATCTGAGACTCTATCAGTGGCCGGGACACGGTGTTTCCAAAAACGGGGAATACCAGTTTGTGGAAAAGGAGTACATGAAGGCGGAGGAGTACCAGGACCTGATTGATGACCCGACAGGTTTCTTCCTCAATGCCTACTTCCCACAAATCTTCGGTTCCCTGGAACCTTTTTCAGCCATTCCCCTTCTTCCTCTGATTCACGAGATGCCCCCCATACCCACAGCCGTTATGCACTTTGGGACGGAAACTATGCGCCACGCTGTTGAGTCCCTGGTACAGGCCGGAGAAGAGGCGCTTCGCTGGAGAGCGGTTGTGGGCGAGATCAATGGGCACATCATGGGAAAGGGATATCCGGCTTTTTCGGGCGGCTTCACCAAGGCCCCCTTTGACACGATAGGCGACAGCCTTCGCGGAACAAAGGGGGTGATGCTGGATATGTTCCGGCATCCGGACGAACTCAAAGAGGCCTGCGAACGACTGACACCCTTCATGGTCAGATCCGGTGTGGCGGGCTGCCGGGCAACAGGACACATCATGCCTTTTATCCCGCTTCACAAGGGTGCGGACGGCTTTATGTCCGATGAGCAGTTTGCCACCTTTTACTGGCCCAGCCTCAGAAAACTCATCATCGGCTTAATCAACGAGGGAATGGTGCCCCTCCTTTTCGCTGAGGGGGGATATAACGACCGGCTCGAAGTGATTTCCGATATCCCCAAGGGCAAGGCCGTATGGTGGTTCGACCGGGTTGACATGAAAAAGGCTAAGGATACAGTCGGGCGGGTCGCCTGTTTGGCCGGGAACGTGCCTCTGGATCTTTTGTGTACGGGCACACCGGGAGAGATGGAAGATTATTGTAGAAAGCTGATAGACGATGCAGGCGGAGATGGGGGGTTTATTCTTTCTTCCGGCGCAGGCATTCAGGGATCCAAGCCCGCCAATGTAAAGGCCATGATTGATTTTTCAAAGCAGTACGGCGTGTATGGTTGACCAAAGGAGCGGTAAGTTTTGAGACATAAAAGGAGGCTTTTTAGAGCGAGCCGATCCCTTGGTGCGTCAAAATACTAACCCTAACCACTAAAGGAGGTTCGAGCATGAAGAAACTGATGGTTCCAGTTCTAGCAGCGGTTCTCTGCGCATCGTTCATGATGACTGTTTTGCCATCCGGAGATGCCCATGCAAAGGTGATAAAACTAAAAGCAGCCAATTTCTTTCCTCCCCCGTCCAACCAATCCCAAATCCTGGAAGAATTTTGTCGCGAAGTGGAAAAGCGCACAGGGGGTGCGGTGAAGATTGATTACTATGCCGGCGGGTCACTGCTTAAGCCTACAGCCATGTTTGACGGGGTGGTGACCGGAATCGCTGATATCGGTTACGCCCATGTGTATTACACCTCCGGCCGTATGCCGGTTACCGAAGCCATTGGTCTGCCTCTCGGCTATCCCAGCGCCTGGGTAGCGGGTCATGTTGCCAATGATTTCTACGAAGAATTTAAGCCTAAAGAATTTGATAAGGTGAAAGTGCTCTTATTGAATACCTCCACCCCGAGTGCTATAGCCACTGCTCATAAGCCGGTGCGCATGCTGGAAGACCTCAAGGGGCTTACCTTAAGGGCTCCGGGAATTGCCGGCGAGGTTATTAAAGCCCTGGGTGCAACCCCGGCCCCCACACCCATGCCGGAAGTGTATGACGCGATCGCGAAGGGTGTCCTTGACGGCGAGGCTTCAAACTTTGAAACACTCGCCACTTTCCGGTTTGCTGAAGTTGTGCAGTATTCCACGTCCATCTGGCAAATCACCAATCCCTACCCCTTTTACCTGGTAATGAACAAAAACAGCTATGCGAAGTTGCCGCCGGACATTCGATCCATCTTTGACACCGTTGTTGGAGAGTACAAGGAGCTGTATCAACTGCGCTGGAACGCAGTCGATTTCTTTGGCAGATCGTTTGGTAAGGAGAAGGGCGTGTCGTTTATTGAGCTCTCCCCGGAAGAGGCCCAAAGGTGGGTGCTCGCTGTCGAACCGGTCATTGACGATTATGTAAAAAACATGGTGAAGAAAGGGTTTCCCGAAACAGACGTGAGAGGGTATATCAAATTCATAAAGAGTCGAATTGGTTACTGGAGAAAAATGCAGATAGGATTCCGCATTCCGTCGATAGCCGGACCTCCGGAGATAAAACCCGAGGCCTTGATGAAATAAACCGGCTGGTTTTGCAGGAAAGACCCCCGACAGTTCGGGAAAAAAGTTCGTGTATGCAGGGGCTGGAACGTGACAGCCCGGGATTGTTCATCATTCCACTTTGCCGATCTTCGTACCGATCTTCGATGGGTGCGGGGCTTGGTCTCCGCACCCACTGAAGAGAAGGAGGGGGGACCATGTTAGACAAATTTGAAAGGTTCAACCGCCGGCTAAGCGACTGGTTTGAATGGGTAGGGTTTGCAGCGCTGCTGCTGATCATGGTTATCACCTGCGTCGATGTGGTGGGAGCCAAGCTTTTTAAAATGCCTGTCTTGGGTTCCATTGACATCGTGATGCTCTGCCAGATCGTGGCCATTTCCTTTGCCGCCAGCATGACGCAAATTGCAGGCCGGCATATTAAAGTAGAGTTTTTTCTCTCTCGTCTGCCACGGCGCATCCAAGCAGTCTTCAACGCCGTTATTCCTCTTCTGGGATTAGGACTCTTCATCGTGGTTATCTGGCGAGTGTATGTGCTGGGGTATTCCTTTCAAACCGCAGGCGAGTACAGTATGACGATCTACATCCCCTATTATCCCTTTGCTTACGGAATAGCCTTTGCGTGTATTCCTCTCTGTCTGGTATTGTTGGTGGAGTTTCTCAAATCCCTAACAAAGGGGGTGCAGAAATGAGCCCGGCTACTATAGGTCTTATCGGTATCGGTCTTCTCGTCCTGCTTTTTTTACTCAGAATGCCGGTTGCCTTTGCCATGTTCTTGGTGGGATTTGTGGGTTTTGGTTTTTTGACGACCCCGGAAGCGGCACTGAGTCTTTTAGCCCGCGACATCTTCGAAGAATTTTCCTCTTACCCGTTAACTGTTATCCCTATGTTTATCCTTATGGGAACCTTTGCCTTTGCTTCTGGAATCAGTGGAAGGCTTTTCAAGACGGCCTATGCCTGGATAGGACACTTCACTGGCGGCCTGACCATAGCCACTGTATTTGCCAGTGCCGGGTTTGGCGCGATCTGCGGATCGAGCACGGCAACAGCCGCGACCATGGGCAAGATATCGCTTCCGGAGATGAAGAAGTACAACTACGATGATACACTGGCCACCGGCACTGTCGCTGCTGCCGGCACCCTCGGCATCCTTATCCCACCGAGCACCGTGCTCATCGTCTACGGGGTATTGACCGAGGAATCCATCGGCAAACTGTTCGTCGCAGGGATATTGCCGGGGATCATTTTGAGCATCTTTTTTGCGGCCACAGTGGCCCTTTTGTGCTGGCGCAACCCTTCCATCGGCCCCCCTGGAGACCGATCCAGTTGGAAAGAAAGGCTGCGAACACTAACAGGAATTATTGAGGCCATGATTCTATTCGCTTTGGCCATTGGCGGACTATTTGCCGGTTGGTTCAGCCCCACCCAGGCCGGAGCAATCGGAGCCGGTGGTGCTTTGATCATCGGCCTGGCCAGAGGGCAGCTCAGTTGGCGGTCGTTTGTTGATGCAGGCAAGGAAGGCTTGCAAACCGCTTGTATGGTACTGTTCATTATCACAGGGGCTGTTGTCTTTGGTCATTTCATGGCCGTATCGAGGCTGCCCTATATCCTTGCTGAGTGGCTCGGGGGACTTCCCATACACCCCATGGCTGTCATGGTAGTCCTCGTATTCATTTACTTCATAGGCGGCTTCTTCATGGATGCTATGGGTCTCATTGTGGTGACCATCCCCATTTTCTACCCCATAGTTGAGAAGCTCGGCTTTGACCCGATCTGGTTTGGGGTCATTATTGTGCTCGTAGGCGAGATGGGTGTCATTACCCCACCCGTGGGGGTCAATGTATTTGTGATCAAAGGGATTGCTCCTGACATTCCCCTTGAGGTTATTTTCAGAGGCATCCTGCCTTTCCTGGTCGCTCTGATCATTTTTACAGCGTTACTGATGGCCTTTCCTCAGA
>JARRRH010000280.1:0-5805 GCA_037380925.1 Deltaproteobacteria bacterium
CCGTCTCCTTCACAGAGAGGCCCTCCAGATACACGAGTTCCAGGACCATCCTGTCCTCCGCGGACAGCGTGGCGAGGGCGTAATCCAGCAGCTCTCTCGCCTCCTTTTGAAAATACTCTTCATCGACAGCCTGCTCCGATTCTTCTGAGAGCACGGCGTCCAGCCATTCACGGTGTTTCTCCGTGAGTTCGCACATGGGAACTTCCCGAGACCGATACGCCCTTCGCCAGTAATCATGACATGCTCTCATGGCGATGGAAGCCAGCCATTGGCTGACGGGGCTCTTCTCTTTGAAGGTCGGCAAAGATCGGTAAGCCCGCACAAAAGCATTCTGAACCGTCTCTTCCACCTCCTCAGGAGGCACATGCTTTTTCACAATCTTTAAGACAAGAATCCGGTGCCTTGTAACCAGAGACTCGAAAGCATTGACGTTTCCATCGATAATTTGGCGAACGATGTCGGCATCACTTGGCCTGAACGAGTCCTCTTGCATTTCTAGGGGTCACCCCAGTGGTTTTTGGGTGACTTTCTACCACAGAAAACCATCAACTCAAAGCGCATCTTGGAAAAGCGGTCTTCATTTCACACAACATTTTCGCCAAATTCGCCTTTATGAAATTCAAGTCGCGATCCGAGCCCAAAGAGTTACAAAAAAAGTGCCTGTAACTTTTTTTGGAAGGCAAACGACTTAAATTGTTAGATGGAATGCGGCTGCCTCGAAAAGCAGGGGATTTCAAGTTTCCCCTCTTTGTGAGAGAGCGTGATTGCCCCGGCACAGTCCGTTTTTCATAGGAGAGGAGGGGTTGTTCCGGAGAAAGGTAGGCAGATGGAAAGAAGAAAAGAACCGATAAGAGCTGGAGCTGAAACACGGAAAAGGGACCATTTTCCGGAGCATGGAAAGCGGATGAGCAAGGCGATCCTTTTACTCTTGGTCGTTTTGGGACTTGCGGGCGGAACAGCGGCCTTGTATTTCCGGGGTGCCGATGCCCGGTCTACTGCCCCCTATCAAACCACGCAGGTGACGCGCGGCGATTTGCTTATCGCCATCAGCGCCACAGGGACCGTGGAACCGGAGGAAGTGGTTGACGTGGGCGCGCGCGTAGCCGGGGAAATTCTCTCTTTCGGTCAGGACGCCCAAGGCAAGACCGTTGATTACGGATCTGTTGTGGAGAGCGGAACCGTTTTGGCGCGGATCGATGATTCGCTGTATTTGGCGGATACGGCTCAGGCCGAGGCCCAGGTTCAGTCCGCCAAAGCGAGTGTGCAACGTGCGCAAGCCGATTTGGGGCAGATGAAGGCCAAGCTCCATCAGGCCGAGCGGGACTGGCAAAGAGCCCGGAAACTCGGGCCGTCGGAGGCGTTGTCCCAGTCCAGCTACGACGCCTACCAGTCAGCCTATGAGACCGCCAAGGCAAATGTCGCAGTCGGTGAAACCGCGATTTTGCAGGCCAAAGCAAGTCTCACTCAGGCGGAGGCGCTCCTCCAGCGGGCCCGGCGTAACCTCGGCTACTGCACCATCAAATCTCCTGTGAAGGGAGTCATTATCGACCGGCGGGTGAACATCGGGCAAACGGTGGTGGCCAGCCTGAACGCGCCCAGCCTCTTCCTCATCGCAAAGGACCTCAAGCGGATGCAGGTGTGGGTGGCTGTCAACGAGGCCGATATCGGAAAGATCCATCCGGGACAGCCCGTGACTTTTACAGTGGACGCTTTTCCCGGAGACACCTTTCGGGGCGAGGTCGGCAAGATCCGGCTGAACGCCTCCATGACTCAGAATGTGGTCACCTACACAGTGGAAATCATCACGGACAATTCGAGAGGACGGCTCCTGCCGTATCTGACTGCCAACGTCGAGTTCGAATTGGATCGCCGGAGCGGGGTGGTGCTGGTGCCGAACGGCGCACTCCGCTGGAGACCCTCAGCCGAGCAAGTAGCCCCGTCGTTTCGTGAATCCATGGAGAATCGGGGTTTAGGGAAGAAAAGAAACCCAGAGACCGAGAGCCCCTCATCGGGATCCGCGGAACTTGGAGGTGAGGTTATGAGCCGGGGTGTCCTCTGGTTACCCGAAGGAGCCTATGTGCGGCCCGTGCCTGTGCGGGTGGGGGCCACGGACGGCGCCATGACCGAGGTCGAGGGCAAGGGCTTGGCTGAGGGGATGACGGTCGTCAGCGGGCTGCAGGCCCAGTCCGGCACCCGGACGAGCACTACCAACCCTTTCACGCCTCAGTTTCGAGGAAGAGGCGGCAGGGCGCATTAGACAGGACCGGAAGCAAAGGGAGTTATGGAACTCATCGAACTGCACGACATATGCAAGACCTATTACATAGGTGAAATCGCCGTTCCTGTGCTCAAGGGGGTGTCACTGTCGGTTGCCGCGGGAGAGCTGGTCGGTTTCATGGGCGCGTCGGGCTCTGGCAAAAGCACTTTGATGAATATCCTCGGGTGCCTGGACCGGACCACTTCCGGCGAGTACCGGCTCGACGGCCGGGAGGTGTCTCAATTGACCCCCGACGAGCGTGCTCTTGTGCGAAACCAGAAACTGGGCTTCGTTTTCCAGAACTTCAACCTGCTCCCTCGCACCAGCGCCCTGGAGAACGTGGCGATGCCGCTTTCATACACCAACGATCATTTGTCGGAACGGGAGGCCCGTAAGCGTTCCGAGGAGATGCTTCGCCGCGTCGGCCTGGGGGACCGGCTGAACCATGAGCCTTCTCAGCTCTCCGGTGGCCAGCAACAGCGTGTGGCTATTGCCAGGGCTCTTGTCAACCGTCCTTCGATCCTTTTTGCTGACGAACCCACGGGCAATCTGGTCTCGCGCACGAGCGAAGAAGTCCTTGGCATGTTCGATCAGCTCAACAAGGAAGACGGCATCACCATCATCCTCGTCACCCATGACGCCACTGTAGCCGGGCATGCAAGGCGCCTCATCCACATCCATGACTGCGTCATTGTGGATGCCGCGGTTGCTACAGCCGGCAAGTTACCTGAAGGAGGGGAAAGGGTCAGTTTTTCCCCATCCGAGTCAGGAGGACAAGAATGAGGGGCTACCGCACCATTCGGGCGGCCTTGAGAGCCTTACGGAGGAATCCGATGCGCGCCATGCTCACGACCCTGGGTATCATCATCGGCGTGGGGGCCGTCATTGCCATGATGGAGATCGGCGCAGGGTCCTCCTCGGCTATCCAGAAGAGCATCTCCAGCATGGGGGCTAACGTACTGCTGGTTTTGCCGGGCACGGCCGCAAGCGGGGGCATCAGCTTTGGCACGGGCAGCGTGATGACCCTCACCCCGGATGACTGTGATGCGGTCCTGCATGAATGCCCGTCTGTTCGCAGTGCAGCCCCGGCTGTCCGCGCGCGCACGCAGGTCGTCCGCGGGAATCGGAACTGGGTCCCATCGTCGATGTACGGCACCACGCCGGCATTTCTGGATGTTCGTGACTGGACGTTGGCCGAGGGAGAACCCTTCACGGATCGGGACGTTCGGAACGGCAACAAGGTCTGCGTACTCGGACAGACTCTGGTGCAGGAGCTGTTTCAAGGTGAGTCTCCCATAGGAAAGGAAATCCGGGTCAAGAATGTGTCCTTCCGAGTGGTGGGCGTACTGGCCAGCAAGGGAGCCAACATGATGGGAAGGGATCAGGACGACATTCTCCTGGCGCCCTGGACAACCATCAAATACCGCGTGACAGGCTCAACCCTGACAAACACCAATCAGAGCGCCAGCAGCACCGGTTCCGGCACGTCGGTGAACACCCTGAACAACCTCTACCCGGGCGGTCAGCCCAGTCTGTATCCGGAACAGTCGGAGGTGCAACTTGCCGACAACCCCATGCCCGTCCGTTTTGCGAACATTGATCAAATCCTGGCTGCGGCTCGGAGCGCGGAGGAGATTCCTGTGGCGATTCAGCAGATAAAGGATCTGCTGCACGAGCGTCATCACCTCCGTCCGGGTGAGCCGGACGACTTCACCATCCGCGACATGACCGAGATGACCAAGACCCTCACCTCCACCACGAAATTGATGACCAACCTGCTTCTGTGCGTGGCTATGATTTCGCTGGTGGTGGGCGGTGTGGGAATCATGAACATCATGCTCGTGTCGGTGACAGAGCGGACGCGTGAAATCGGCTTGCGCATGGCTGTCGGCGCTAGGGCTCGAGACATCCTCCGGCAGTTCTTGGTGGAAGCGGTGGTGCTCTCTGGTTTCAGCCACCGTGGGCATCGCCTTTGGGTTCTACCCGGCTTGGAAAGCCTCGCGGTTAGATCCCATCGATGCCCTTCGGTACGAATGATAGGAGTTGAAGATGGGGCATGAAAGCCATGCTTCTCGAAAAGGGATTTTCAAGCAAGGCCTCTTAGGGATTTCGCTCTTTTTTGTGACGGTGACGGGTTGCATGGTGGGTCCAAACTTTCAGCGGCCGCCGGAATCGGCTCCCGCCCACTGGTCCGGCGCCTTACCCCCACCTTCGCCCCAGCCCGCAACGGTGGCGGAAAAGGATCTGGCCTGTTGGTGGACCGTCTTCGAAGATCAAACGCTGACTTCCCTTATAGACAGGGCTGTTCATTCCAATCTTGATCTCAAGGTGGCCGAAGCCCGAATTCGCCAGGCCCGGGCCGTGAGAGGAGTAGCCGCATCGGGCATCGGGCCAACGGTGGATAGCGCAGGCTCTTTTCGGCGCAGCCGGTTCCCGGAAATGAACTCCAGCGGCACAGAGGGGGTTATCTCAAATCAGTATCAGGCCGGTTTCGATGCAGGATGGGAACTGGACATTTTCGGCGGGGTTCGGCGGGGAATAGAGGCTGCGGGTGCGGATCTCCAAGCGGCTGTGGAGACGCGCAGGGACGTTCTCGTAACATTGACGGCGGAGGTTGCGCGCGATTACATTGACCTCCGTGCATTTCAGCAGCGCATTGCCATCGCCCGGAAAAACCTAAAAGCCCAAGAGCACAGTGCCGGGCTGACTCGCCAGAGGTTCGAGGCCGGATTCGTCAGCGGCTTGGACGTCGCCAACGCCCAGGCCCAAGTAGCGACTACAGCTGCACAGATCCCGCTCCTGGAGGCATCGGCCCGGCAGTCCATTTACAGCCTCAGCGTCCTGCTGGGACAGGAGCCAGGAGCCTTAATCCAGGAACTGTCCCCATCCTCGGCCATTCCCGCCGCTCCACCGTCGGTACCCGTGGGCCTCCCATCCGACCTGCTCCGCCGACGGGCGGATATCCGCCGAGCTGAAGCGGAGATCCACGCAGCCACCGCACGAATCGGCGTGGCCACCGGCGACCTTTTTCCCAGGTTCACGCTGTCCGGTTCGGTCGGCGTGCAGGCCAGTGACCTGGGTTCATGGTTCAGCTGGGCCAACCGGTTTTGGTCGTTCGGTCCATCGGTGGGCTGGCTGATCTTTGATACGGGCCGAACGCGGTCCAACATCGAGTTGCAGAAGGCCTTTGAAGAAGAATCACTTGTCGTGTATCGGCAGACGGTCCTGACAGCACTACAGGAAGTCGAGAATGCGCTGGTTGCTTCGGAAAAGGAGCAAGAGCATCGCCAGGCGCTTTCGGCCGCGGTTTCCGCGAACAGAAAGGCGGTCGACCTGGCGACCCGGCTGTACGTGGAAGGGCAGACCGACTTCCTGAATGTCTTGCAGGCCCAGCAGTCATTGTACGCCACTGAAGATGCCTTGTCCCAAAGCACGCAAACCGTGTCCACAAATCTTGTTGCGCTTTACAAGGCTCTCGGCGGTGGGTGGGAGGGGGAGATTCAGGCGGAGAAGCTCCCGTAACGTGATTGCCTTGATAATTCAAGAAG